>JAUWMD010000065.1 GCA_030613345.1 Candidatus Krumholzibacteriota bacterium | reverse complement strand
TTATCTCCTCGTCATCGATCTTTATGACGTCCCTGACCTCGTCGACCACGATCCCGAACCTCCCCTCACCCGACTCGAGAAAGATCACCCGCTGATTTCGACTGTTGTCATCTTCTATCTCCCTCGATCCCAGGACGAGATGTATCCTCAACACGGGGATGATCTCACCCCTGAGATTGATGACACCCTCTACGGGGCCGGCCATCCCGGGTATCGGGCAGGCCTCCATAGGCCTGATGATCTCCTTGACCTTTCCCACGGGGATACCGTAGTTCTCCCGGCCGAGACAGAAAGTGACTAGCTGCGTCTTTGTCGTCAGATTCTTGTCGTATCTTTCGTTGCTCATCGATCTGCGCTCCTTCTATGGCAGCCGAACGGTCAGTTCGCGTTCACCACTTCATCGACCTGGTCGATGACGCTTATCTTGAAGCGTCCGCCATGCTCGCGAAGCTGAATCGCCATGTCGCTGAGCTTCTGGGCCGAAGAGGCCACGTCTTCCATGCTCGAGGTCATCTGCTCCATCGACGCAGCTGTTTCCTGCGTTGACGAGGCATTCTTTTCGGCGCTGGCAGATATCCCGTCGACCGAATCGATCACGTTCTTCATACCGCGGCTGAGCTCCTTGGTGGCAGCCGAGATCCGCCTCGCCATATCACTTGAGCTCTTCAACACCTCTACGATCTCATCGAGCGATTCTCCGGTTCTCGTGATGACCTCGCGGCCCTCGGTGACCTCCTTCGAACCGAGTTCGATGCTGGAGACGGCGGTCTGAGTGTCCTCCTGCGTCTGCTGGATCAGAACGGCGATCTCCTCAGCCGCCTTGGCGCTGCCCTCGGCGAGCTTCTTGACCTCGTCGGCGACAACCGCGAATCCGCGGCCGGCCTCGCCGGCCCTGGCAGCCTCTATCGCCGCATTGAGGGCGAGCATGTTGGTCTGGTCGGCGATATCGGTGATGACATCGACGATCTCGCCGATCTGGTTCGACCTCTCGCCGAGATGCTTTATGATTTCTGCCGACTCGTTGGTAACGGTGTAGATCGTGTTGATCTTCTCGACGGCCTCCTTGGCGGCGTCGCCGCCCTTGGTGGCCGTCTCGGAGGCATTGGTAGCGGCCGAAGCGGCAAGCTCGGCGCTGTTTGCGACCTGCTTGACCGATCGCTCCATGTTCCTTATCTCCTTGATCGTCTCGTCGACCTTGTGCGCCTGCAGTTCGGTCGACTTGGCGATGTTCTGTACGGTCAGGGATGTCTCCTCGGTGATCGAGTTCATCTCCTCTGTCGAGGCCGAAAGACTCTGTGCCGAGAAGTTGACCTTGTCGGCAGTGGACCTGATAACATTTATAATCCCCGCTATGTTGGAGAACATGTCGTTCAGCGTCGTTCCGAGTCTTCCCAGTTCGTTGTTCGACTTGATGTCGATCTTCGTCGTCAGGTCACCGGCATTGCTCGCGAGTATCCTGCTCGCCACGAGGAGCTGTTGTACCGGCTTCTTCACGACCATATGGACGAGGTAGTAGAAGACCCCGAATATGCCGAGAAGGGTGCCGGCGATGATGCCGAATATCTTCCAGCGAAGGCCGCCCGCCTCGTATCTTTCCACCGGAGCGACGGTGACCCTCATAGAACGGCCCGAACCGTTCTCGACGGAAGCGGTGAAGCTGCCCGCGTAGGCCGCGTCGGGAGCGCTTTCACTCTCGACGATCTCCGAAGACGACATCAGTACGGTACCGTTGCCGTCGAGGATCTCGATCTTCTTTACGAAGGAATAATCCTGCTGCAGTTCTTCCAGCAGCGAGGCCAGATCCTGCTGACTCTCGTCGCCCGTTACCGATCCGATGGCGGCGGGCATAAACGCCGCCCAGTCATTGTCCCTCTGCCTGACAGCGTTATCCACGGCGGCGGCGGAGATCTTTATCAGCACGATCGTCGAAAAGGCGCACAAGAAAAACGCGATGAGCGCCATAGATAAAAACACCCTGCCGGAAAGGGTCCTGCCTAATCCGATGTCTTTCATCTCAATCCTCCCTCGTATGGTCTTCCTTCAATTTTTTCCTGTAAATCTTGCATCTTGGCTCCAAAAGCTCGAAGAGATCCTCGAGCGGTCCCGACAGGGCCTCGCTCTTGCCGAGAACAAGCAGCCCCCTGTCCTGGAGCGATCCGAAGAAATTCATGATGATCTCGTCCCTGACCTCGTGCTCGAAATGTATCAGCACGTTCCTGCACATGATCAGGTCGAGATGGGAGTACGGCGACATGGTGAACAGGTCGTGAGGCCTGAATCTCACGAGAGACCTCAACCTCGATGTGACCTTCCACGACCGTCCTTCCTTCTCGAAATACCCGTCCCTTAAATCGGCGGGGAGGCCCTTTATCTTCTCGTTGCTGTAGACGCCCTTCCTCGCAGTCCTGCACGAGTCCTCGGATACGTCGGTCCCGTATACCTCGATATGCATGTTCGGAGAGACCCTGCTTACGGCGCGGTCGATCATCATGGCCATGCTGTAAGCTTCCTCCCCGGTGGCGCACCCCGCGCTCCAGGACCGGACGATTCCGTGGCCCGAGGTCTCCTTCTCGGCGACGAGCGCAGGGACATATCCCCTCTCGAGCAATCCGAAGACGTCGCGGTCCCTGAAGAACTCGGTCACATGTATCGTGACTATGTCCATCAGCTTTTCCATCTCGTCGGAATCGGTCGTCAGGCGCCCGATGTACTCCTCGATATCTTCGCAGCTCGCCATAGCCATTCTGTGCAGGACTCGCCTGTAAAGACATGTCGACCTGTAATGTGACAGGTCGACCCCGTACCTGTTTTTGACGATCCCTGCGAGTTCGCTCAGATCGAACACATCCGTGTGGTGGGCCATCTGCCTCCCGGACCGGCGACAACGGCCACCGGATCAAGATGAAAATCATCGGGCGGCTCTCATCACCGGAACGCGAAGTCCCGCAGACTCGTGTCGCCATGCTGCATTTGCTGTTATGTGCCGTACCGCCCCGAAAAATCGGGGACTGTTGCCGGGAACCGGAACTGCAATTGCCATACCACAAGGAGACGGACAGCGCTATACAGGCGGCATTATTGCCTCTTGCGTACATTCCGGGCAATAAACGGTGTAATTCGCATGATATCAAGGTGTTATGCCGTTTCTGGAGCGATAGGGACCGATCGGGAACAGGGATAAATGATGGAGCAGAGCAGAGGAAACTGCACCATTTTATTGCTTTTTGCAACTGGAGCGTCAAAGGAGAGTGACAATGAGGAATCTTGTCATCAAGCAGGTGGATGCTTTTACAACACGTCCCTTCGGCGGAAATCCCGCCGGAGTAATCACGAACGGTGACGGACTGCGACCCGAGGAGATGATGAACATCGCCGGCGAGATGAACCTCTCCGAGACGGCGATAGTCACCCTGCCCGAATCACTCGACACGGATTTCAGGATCAGGTTCTTCACACCGAGCAACGAGGTCGACCTCAGCGGTCACGTCGTTATCGCCGCCACCTGGGCCCTCCTGGAGGAAGAGCGGATACAGGTCAGCGACGGGGTGACCACGGTCAACATGGGCACCAACGTCGGCCGCATAGCCGTCGACCTCCTCTTCTACAGCACCGACTCCCCCGAGACGGGAAGCGACAGGGTCGCCCTGAGAAACGGTCTGGCCTGCGGTGAGCTGCACAGGATCATGATGCACCAGTCGATCAGGAACCATTCGCCTTCCAGTATTCCGGCCTCGGAGATCGCCGGGATCCTCGGCATCGACGCCTCGGAGATAAGCGGTACGGGACTGCCGATGGAAGTCGTATCGACCGGGCTCGACCAGCTGATGATCCCGATCAGGAGCAAGGAGACGATCCTTGAACTCAATCCCGACCTGATCAAGCTCGGGCTCTCGAACAAAAAGCACGGAATCCAGACGAACCACATATTTTCTACCGACACCTTCAGCGAGGACTGCGTCACGTATTCGAGACACTTCGCCCCCGCCGTGGGGATGTGGGAGGATCCCGGAACCGGCACCGCCGCCGCGGGCCTGGGCAACTATCTCCTCCGTCACGGAATCGTGACCTCCGGAGAGATGATCATGGAGCAGGGCAACGACAGCAGCAGCCTCGCCCGCATACTCGTCGAAGTCGAAGAATCGATGCTCGGCGAGAGCTCGGCGCGCATCGGCGGCCTTGCCGCGACATCGATCACCAGGGAGATCTCCCTGGAGAGCGGCAACGTTGTCATCGTCTGAGTTTTACTGTGAGATCTCTACGCTGTCAAACAGGCAGCCCGACATCGGGATGGAGAAGCTGAACGTCGATCCCTTCCCCTTCTCGCTTTCGACCCAGATCCTGCCCCTGTGCAGAGAGATATAGTGCTTGACGAGACGCAGGCCTATGCCGAGGCCGTCCTTGCTCCTCGAAGCCCCACCGTCGACCTGCGTGAAGTTCTCGAATATATCCCGCGTCTCCTCAGGCTCCATACCGGGGCCTTCGTCCCTCACTGAGACTATTATCTCACCTTCGCCGCATTTCGAGGAGATGGTCACCGTTCCCCCGGAAGGGGCGAACTTGACGGCGTTGCCGAGAAGGTTTACGCAGACCTGCCTGATCCTCTGCGGATCGAACATCGCGATGGGGATCGAGTCTGCGAGCTCGGTAACGATGGTAACGTTGTTCTTGCGGGCGCCAGGCTCGGTCATCTTCACCGACAGCCCGATCATCTCGTTTATACTCGCCTCGGTGACGTTGAGCATCGTATCGGAGACCTCGACCTTTGAGAGGTCGAGCAGGTCGTTTATCGCGGCTAGGAGCTTCTTCGACTGGGTGTCGATGATCTCGAGGAACTCACGTCTCGTTTCGGCTTCGATCTCGAAGTCGGAATCCTCGATCAGCGTATCGGAATAAGCCATGATTATCGACAGGGGCGTCCTCAGCTCGTGGCTGATGCGTCCCAGGAACTCGCTCTTCAGCCGGTCGAGCTCCATCAGCTTCCTGTTGACCTCTGTCAGCTCCCTGTTCTGGACTGTGATCCTCTCCTCGAGCATCTTTCTCTCGGTCACATCGTGGCACACGGCGAGAACGTACGGATGTCCCTTGATCTTGACGAGCGTCGCCAATACGTCCATGAAGACGATCTCGCCACTCTTCTTCAGATACGGATTCTCGGAGAGCGTGACCGGCTCTCCCTTCAGGACCCCCGCGAGATTGGAGCGCGAGAGATCCCTGCGGTCGGGCGTCGTGAAGAGCCAGAAGCTCTTCCCGATGATATCCTCCGGCGAGTAACCGAACTCCTTGTAGACGACCTCGTTGCATTCGACGATGTCGCCGGAATAGTCGATAAGCATGATGACGTCGCGGGCATGGCTCATCAGGGTCCTGTACTTCTCCCCGAGTTCCTTGTGGCTATCGATAAGCTGAGAGTTCTCGATGGCGATCGACGTCAGCTGGCTGAACTTGTTGACGAACTCGAGATCGAACTCGTTGAAATGGTTCTTCTCGTAACTGCCGAGGTTCAGCGTACCTATCAGCGAATCCTTCGCGATGAGCGGCACGACGATGTCGGAACAGAGATTGTCCTCCTTCATGATCTCAGAGAACCTGTCGTCGGAAGATATGTCGCGTCTGAGTATCGGTTTCCTGTTTATCGCCACCCAGCCGACGAGATTGGACTCCTCCATAGGGACAAACCGTCCCTCGGACGAGGTGTCCCCGTTAGGCCGGTGGATGTGCCTGATGTAGAGACAGTTGTCGTCCTTCTCGTAGATGGCGAGACAGCCCACGTCGTAGTCGATTATCCGGGCCAGCTCTCTCGACATCTTCGACAGGATGTGGTCAAGATCGAGCCGGGAGTTAATCGCCTCAGCCATCTCCATGAAGGCGGAGAACTCCCGGATCAGCTCGTTCTTGTCCTTGGCGGGCGAGTAAGCAGTGTTAAAAAATCGTTCGCGTTCCATTGATTATCCGCTTTACGAAATATCCCTATTCAGACCCCGATCAGGTCTTTCTCAAGCATGAAATATTCCATTTTACGGATAAACGTTACAAAGTGCCGGAATCGGTCCTGTCAACCACTGAACGAGAATCGGCTCTTGAAGTGCCTGAGTCTCAGATCCCTGCCGTACTCGACATTTACGGCCGGTATCCTGTCCCGGTTGTCGGCGAGGACCTTCATCGCCTCTACCACCGAGAAGAGGTCCTGGTCCTCGTAGGCCAGCCTTGGGACCGCGGCCCGGACGCAGTTGACCCTCGGCTCGGGCGGGATCTCCTTCTCGCCGTCGAAGCTCCCGAAGGCGTAGAGTCCGAGCTCGCATACGCGGTGACCGGCGATGAGAAGGAGAGCGGTGATCGATATGCCCTTGAACTCGTCGTCGCCGGCGGTCCCGTCGAAGAACCTGTCGAGGTCGATGTAGACGGCGTGTCCGCCGACCGGCCTTATTACGGGAATCCCCGCCTCGTAGAGTTGAGTGCCGAAGCGGACGACCTGCCCGATCCTCGCGTCGAGGTACTCGTCGCGGACGACGGTCCTGAGGCCTTCCGCTATCGCCTTGAGGTCCCTGCCGGGAAGCCCGCCGTACGTCGGGTGCCCCTCGGCCATGATCTGGTGGTCGGTGATCCCCTCCTTGAAGTGAGGGAACTTCTTCGAGAAATCGCCGTCCCTGCGGATCACGAGCGCCCCGCCCATGTTGACGAGGCCGTCCTTCTTCAGGCTGATGTGAAATCCGTCGGCGTACCGGAACATCTCGTGGACGATCTGCCGGATCGAGCTGTCCCAGAACTCGTCCTCCCGCTTTTTGATGAACCACGCGTTCTCGGCGAACCTGCAGGCATCGAAGAAGAAAGGCACGCCGTGCTTGCGCGCGACATTGCGAATCTCCCTGATGTTGCTTATCGAGACCGGCTGCCCTCCGCCAGTGTTGTTAGTGATGGTCAGATAGACGAGCGGCACGCGGTCCTTCTCGTGCTCGAGCAGGTTGTCGAGCTCCTCGACATCCATATTGCCGCGGAAAGGGTATAATTCGTCGTTCTCGAGGTGCTCGCGGCAGGGCAGGTTCAGCGGTATCATCCTCTTGTCCTCGATGTTCCCCTGCGTCGTGTCGAAATGGGAGTTGCTCGGAATGATCCAGAGGGGCAGATCGTCGGCGTGCCCGTTTGAGTTCAGCTTGGATTCTATCCGGCTCTTCAGCTCCGGCATCAGTCCGTCCGATGGAGGAGCGCTGCTGCCTCCGCCGGCAGCGGCCAGCTGCCTCGCCAGGATCGAGAAGAAGGCGTTCTCGGCCGCACGGCCCTGGTGGAAGAGAAAGAGGCTCTCCGACGAGCCGCCCGAGGTGTTGTCCTTCTCGCACCAGCCGGCGCCGAACGTCTCTGCGAACTGCGACCTGAGCTCGAAGTACCCCTCGTTCGACCCGTACGCCTCGTCGCCGAGCATCATCGCGGCCCACTGGTCCATCGTCATCGTGGGCGTTCCCGAATCTGAGAGAAGGTCGCATCCGGGAATTTTATCGGCCCTGAAAAGAAAAGCGTTGAGCCCGGCCTCGTTTATCAGGATGTCACGCCTCTCCTCGAAATCGTATATCGAACAGTCGCGGAATCTCACTACGGCGTTCCGGTACGGCCTCGGCCTGTACCACTGACCCGGCTCTTCCGGGGTATCTGTGTTTTCCCGGAATTTCTTGATAAAGAAAGCTGTGGAATCGGACATCAGACGTTCTCCCTCGTCGGAATATTCATCACTTCCCTGATTTCCCTCATCGTATCCATCGCGATCGAGCGGGCGCTGTCCGCGCCGGCCCCGAGTATCTCCCTTACCCGCTCCGGATCGGCCTCCAGTTCGACTCGCCTGTCACGGATCGGCTCGAGGGCGGCGTTCATCTTCTCTGACAGCTGCATCTTGCAGTCGACACAGCCCCTCTCGCCCTTCTCGCACTCCGAGCGGATGACAGACTGCTCTGCCCTGTTGTATATGCCGTGGAATGCGTAGACGACGCAGCCGTCGGGATGGCCCGGATCGTCCTTGCGTATCTTGACCGGATCGGTAAACATCGTCCGGATCTTCTTCGTCGTCTCATCCGCGCTGAGGCTGGTGGCGATATAATTCCCCGAGCTCTTACTCATCTTCCTGTCAACGCCGTCGCGGCCGGGCACCTTGGGCACGTCGGTCAGGAGTGCCTGCGTGATGGGAAAGACGTCCCTGCCGTAGAGCGAGTTGAACCTCTGCGCGAGATCCCTCGTCATGTTGACGTGCGCTTCCTGGTCCTTGCCGACGGGAACGAACTCGCCCTTGTAGACGAGGATGTCGGCCGACTGCAGCGTAGGATAGCCGAGGAGCCCCAGGCTCGGGTTCTCGATCTTGTATCCCTGCACCATGTCCTTGTATGTGGGGTTGCGCTCGAGCCAGCCGAGCGGGGTGATCATCGAGAAAAGGAGGTGAAGCTCGGCAACTTCGGGGACATGCGACTGCACGAACATCGAGCATTTATCCGGATCGAGCCCGGCGGAGATCCAGTCTATGGCCATCCCGTGGACATTGGCGCTGAGATCGCCGACGTTCTCGAATCCGACGGCATCGCCGCCGCCGGGAGTGGTGAGGGCATGCCAGTCGACGATGAAGTAGAAGCAGTCGTACTCTTCCTGGAGCCTGACCCAGTTGTCGAGCGCTCCGAGCAGGTTGCCCAGATGGATGCTCCCCGTCGGCCTCATGCCGCTGGTAACCCTTTTCCTTGCCATCGATGATCTCCTTCCGGCAGAACCGGTTCTGCATTATCGCAATATTTGCGGATGCTGGAAATAAAAAACTAGGGGTGGCAGGACTTGAACCCGCAACCCCCGGTTTTGGAGACCGGTGCTCTAGCCAGTTGAGCTACACCCCTTTAAACGATTCTACCGTTGAGGAAATAATATAGATTCGGGCGGGAAAGTCAAGTCGTTTGGGCGGGTTGCGCAGGCGGCGATAATCAAAAAGGGAGGGAGCCGCGCGGCTCCCTCCCTCTGATGAGTCTATCCGGATACGCTTCAGCCGGCCAGCTTCGCCAGCAGGGCCGAGAGAAGGTTCCAGAACTGGCCGACGGAGGGGACGTTGACCCTCTCATCGGGCGAATGCGGGTTCTCGATCGACGGTCCGAACGAGATCATGTCCATCCCGGGGAACTTCTCGCCTATGATGCCGCACTCGAGCCCGGCGTGGATGGCCATCGTCTTCGGCTCCTCGCCGAACACTTCCTTGTGAACGCCCTTGAAGACCTTCAGGAGGTCAGAATCGACGTTTGGCATCCATCCGGGGTACGGCTCGTTCTCGACTATCGAAGCACCGGCGAGCCTCGCCGCGGCGGAGATCCTGTCGCGCAGTCCCTGCAGCGCGGATTTAATAGAACTCCTCGTCGAGGTCCCGATCTTCGCCTCGCCGTCGGTCATCGAGATCGTGGCGAGGTTGTTCGAGGTCTCCACCAGCCCGTCGATGTCGTAGTTCATCGCCTCGACGCCGTGTGGCAGAGCGATGAGCAGGTCGAGAAGTGTTGCCTGACTCTTCACGTCGAGGACCTTTCCGCCGCCGTTCTCCGAAGGGGCGAGCGAAGCGCCGAGGTCCTTCTCCTTGCCGCCGAGCTCGATTGCTATCCTGGCGATCCAGTCGGAGACGAGTTCCTCGACGTCCTTTACGGCCGTCTCGAGGATCATCAGCTCGGCGAACGCCTCACGGGGGATCGCGTTACGCTTGTTGCCGCCCTTGATCTCTACGAGATGCGCGGGCTGGCCGGCTGTTATCGTGCTGATGAGCCGGGTGATTATCTTTATCGCGTTGCCGCGCTGCTCGTGGATGTCGATCCCAGAGTGGCCGCCGCGAAGACCGAACACCTTGAGTGTAAAGGGTTTTGTGCCGGCGGGAGCGTCACTGCGAATCAGGGGCAGGGTGATGTTCGAGTCGCCGCCGCCGGCGCACCCGATCGTCACCTCGCCGAGCTCTTCACTGTCGAGGTTGAGCATGATCGAGCCCTTGAGGAACCCGGGCTGGATCTTGCCGGCGCCTGTCAGTCCGACTTCCTCGTCGACAGTGGCAAGGATCTCGAGAGGCCCGTGCACGAAGTCGTCCGCCTCGGCCACGGCCATTCCGGCGGCGAGGCCGATGCCGTTGTCGGCGCCGAGGGTCGTGCCCTTAGCCGTGAGCCAGTCGCCATCCATCTCGGTCTGGATCGCGTCCTTCATGAAATCGAATTCGATGTCGGAGTTCTTCTCGCCCACCATGTCCATATGGCCCTGGAGCACGACCGTCGGGGCGTTCTCCTTGCCCGCGGATGCGGGGACGCGGACGACGACGTTGCCGGTCTCATCCTTCTCCGCCTCCAATCCCTTCTCTCCAGCCCACGCCAGCAGGTACTCGGCCATCCCGGCCTCGTTGCCCGAAGTGTGCGGTATCGAAAGGAACTTCTCGAAATGCTTCCACAGATTTCCCGGTTCGAGTCCACTCAGTGACATATCTCTCGACCTCCTCTTCCTGTCCGTTCAGTTAATGGTAACCATTGATTTGTCTTCCGTGAGTTCCCGGCCGCCCTCAGGCGGGCCGGGCAATGGAGTATAAGCAAGGCCGCCTGCATGGTCAAGGCTTCCATTGGAGCGCCCGGTGAAGTATCATGGCCTCAGGCATCATCATGGAGGCTGAATTGAAGAGAGAAATACCCGTAAGGACCCGCAGGCGCAACGAACTGGTCGATATCACGTCGTCGATCCGGGAACTGATAGACGAGAGCGGCGTTATCGAGGGGATCTGCCACATATTCGTCCCACACACGACCGCCGCTGTGACGATCAACGAGAAAGCCGATCCGGCCGTCGCCTCGGATATATCGAATACGCTGGAGAAGATCGTACCGGCCGGCTGGGGATACAGGCACGCCGAAGGGAACTCCGATTCCCACGTCAAGTCGTCCCTCGTCGGGGCCAGCGAGCTGGTGATCATATCGGGGGGTCAGCCCATTCTGGGAA
>JAUWMD010000106.1 GCA_030613345.1 Candidatus Krumholzibacteriota bacterium | reverse complement strand
CGAATTCGAGAACGACCTGGCGAAATACTTCGGGCTGCCTCATACGGTAGCTGTGACGAGCTGCACCGCTGCGATGCAGCTTGCCCTGCTCGCCGGCGGCGTGCAGCCGGGGGACGAGGTCATCACGACCACCCTCACATTCATAGGGACCCCCAACGCAGCGCTGATGGCAGGTGCGATCCCCGTGCTCGTCGACGTCGACCGCGGGACGGGCAATATCGACCCCGAAGCAGTCGAGGCGGCGGTGACAAAACGCACGAAGGCGATCATGCCCGTTCACCTCTATGGACAGATGTGCGACATGGAAGCGCTCAGGACGGTGGCCGACAGGCACGGGCTCTTCATCGTCGAGGACGCTGCACACGCAATCGAGGCGAAGTGGAACGGCAAAGCGCCGGGGCACTACGGCGAGTACGCGGCTTTCAGCTTCTACGCGACGAAGAACATTACCTCTGGAGAGGGCGGCGCGATAACGGTCCGCGACGAGAAACAGTACGAACTGCTCAACATGCTGCGGCTGCACGGGTTCAACCAGCTCGCCGTCGACAGGTACACGAGCAACTACGAGAAGTATGATATAGAGATGTTCGGCTGGAAGTACAACATGGACAGCATCCACGCAGCGATACTGATCGAGCAGCTCAAGAAGATCGGCGAGTACGGCGAGCGGCGCCGTGAGATCTTCGCGCGGTACACCGAAGCGTTCTCATCAATAGACGGCATCGAGCTCCATACGATAAGGCCGGAGGCGGATCACGCCTATCACCTGTTGACAATCCTCGTCGACCCGTCAGTGAGGGACGCCGTGATGAACGGGCTTCAGGAGCGCGGCGTCGGCGTGTCGATAAACTTCATCCCGATCCACCAGATGACGTACTACCGCAAGAGGTTCGGATTCGAGGACGGGATGTTCCCCATAGCCGAGGAGATCGGCAGACGGACGATCAGCCTCCCGCTCTACCCGAAGCTGACCGACGAAGAGGTCGAGTACGTGATCGATGCTGTCAGGGAGACTGTTAGATCAGTATGATACTCTCGAGCAGGATCGAGCTGAGGTTCCAGCATCGGACCGGCCAGGATCGAGACCCCGGGAAGTGCCAGGAAATTTACCGTCAACGTTGACAGTAAAAATTCACCCACCTGTTGCTGTCTCACTTGTTGCTGATATCACTGACCTGCGGATAAGTCCCTCTATCCGGGATATGCCCGAAATATCTGCCCGGCTCTCTCCCGCCGGTCTGCCTGATGAGTACTACCTGATCCTCACCTGGTACTCTATGCTCCCCGTCTCGCCGCTGCCGAGGGCGAAGGGCGCCTGCCGCGAGAATATGATTCTCAGGGTGTGCGCGGCCGGGTCGTAGAGGGCCTCGTCGGCGTCGGCCGGATCGGCGGTGAGATAAACGGTCGTGCCGCCGCTTGTCCAGGCGATATCATTTCCCGGTCCGTAGGCGCCGGTGACGAGGTCGACCGAAGGGGAGATCGGATCGAATATCTCTATTTCCCGCACATCCTCGATCCCCGGGTTGGTGAAGGTGATCGTGTACGTGATCACATCCCCGGGCCTCGCCTGAGCATGATCGACCGCTTTTACCAGATCGAGATGCCCGCTCGCGCTGGCCAGCACGGTAAGCATGTCCGTTACATCCGATGTGGTGACGATCGTCGTTCCCGAGAGGGTCTGCTCGAGAGTAAACACGCAGCTGCCGACCGTACCCGCCGGCACAGTCACCGGCACGAATACCTGGACGATGACAGGAACGATGTCGCGGCCCGGGAAAGCCGGGTCGAGATCGAGATCGGAGGTAGTGAGCCTTGTATCGCCCCCATCGAGGATACCGTCTCCATTGACATCGCGGTACCAGACATCGAGCCATCCTGCCGGAAGCACGGCCGAGACCGCGGACTGGCCCGCCGTTCCTGCCGTTATCGTGTGTGCGACATCTATGAATCCACCTGCTGGCCCGTTAGCGGCCATATCTGTAGTGATCACCGATACGTATACATCGGCAAAGTCTATCGTTACTGTATCTCCCGCGACGGGAGTGCCCGCGGACACCGTATCAGGGCTGATACTTATCATCCCTGAAGGCGTCATCTCGATCACATCGCGAAGGATCCCGCCGGGGATCTCGAAGATATACGAACCGTCTGCCACGGTAACGGCGACCTGTGGCATGGAAGGATCGGTCAGGGTTATCGTCACGCCTCCCAGCCCCGCCTCGCCCGCGGTATAGAGCCC
Organism: Candidatus Krumholzibacteriota bacterium; assembly: GCA_030613345.1. Lineage (GTDB taxonomy): Bacteria > Krumholzibacteriota > Krumholzibacteriia > Krumholzibacteriales > Krumholzibacteriaceae > JAUWCL01. The sequence goes on along the minus strand of JAUWMD010000106.1, from coordinate 6,075 downwards.
GTCATGATCAGCATCCTCGAAGACGCGTCCCATGACGAACGCCGAGGTGATTATCTCGAGCAGGACCGAGTCCTCGTAGTTACCCGAGATGGTCAGTCCGTCTATGATGATACGGCTCCTCGATCCGGCCGTCGCTGGTATCGTGACGCGCATCGTGTATGTCACCGACGCGGCGGGTGCGATGATCGGGGTGACAAACGGCGACGCGTGATCGGAGACGCCGTCATTCAGAATGATCGATCCCGCCGGCCAGCCGACAGGGTCGGCCCAGGTTATCCTTATCGAATCGGGGAATCCGCCCCTGTTGACTACCTCGATAGATGCCGTGACGAGACTTCCCGGAGCGCCGAAAGTCATGGCGCTTCCGCCAAGACCCGAACCGGCCGCGGCGATATCGAACGCCCCGTTACCGTCTATCACAAGGTCAACCGATGGAGGCGGATTTATAGTGATCCTCGCTGTCACGCTCTCCACATTGCCCGGGTCGATAGTAGATGCGACATCGATGATGTAGTCGTAATCTCCGGGCGCCGCGGTCAATGGTATCGTGACGCTGAACGAGTAGAGGCCTGAGCCGCCGGGGATAATATTGCCCGTCGTATAGGGCGAAACCGCGCCGTCGAAGACGGCCGCCCATCCGGAGAAGGTGTTCCAGCTGACCGTGTAGTTCTCATCGAGCGATCCCTCGTTATGGAGCTCGACGGTGAAGTTGACGATCCTCCCTCCGATAGTGCTCTGCAGGGAGAATCCCCCGCCGCCGAATCCCGGCGTGCCGTAGATCCCGTCGCCGTTGCCGTCTATGAGCGCATCGACAGTATACCCCGGCACGACGATCACGCGGTTGAGCCCGCTGTCGACCGCGTAATTCTTGTTCGTCTTGAAGGCGTCGAGGATGATATTGTGTGTGCCGCCCGCGCTTCCGACAGGGATGACGGCCTGCAGCGTATATGTGCCCGCAGTCATCCCGGTCAGAGGGGACGGAAGCCCGTTGAACAGCACCGTCCATCCGGCAGGACTGTTCCACTGGATATCGAAGAGGTTCTCTCCGTTCTCGTTCTCGAGGAAGACACTGAACGAGACCGTATCTCCCGGCGACGCTGAATGAACGGAACTGGCGCCGAGGCCCGTCCCGAGCGCGCCGTATATATTTTCACCGTCGCCGTCGATAACGAGGTCGACCTCGTTGCTCGAGCTGACCGAGATCGCGGCCGTCACACTCTCGGCGATCGGGCTGTTGACCTCAGAGACAGCGCTGAGTATCGAGACATAGGTATCGTATGTGGCGTTCCCCGGTATCGTGATTATAAGGACATATTCCCTCGAACTGAACGGCTCGAAACCCGGCGTCGTCCATGGGAAGGCATGCGTCACTCCCGCGTCATCCCTTATCACGGCGCTCCAGTCGCTGCCGGGGCTCGTCCAGTCGACGGTGAAGGAGTCGCGGAAGGCGCCCTCGTTCTGGAACGTTACGGGGAATGTCACCATTGCGCTGCGCCTACCTGTAACTGTACTGGCGCCGCCCTGGCCCCCGCCAGTCGGATCGTAGATGTCATCGCCGCTTCCACTGATGATCATGTCGAGCTTCGGGGAAAGGACCCTTGTGACCGCCCTGACCCCATCTTTCCTCAGGGTGTCTCCCTGCGAGACGGCATAGAGGTATGTATCGTAGTCGCCGCCGGCCAGCTGGGTCGGGACCGTTATGCGCAGCGTGTATGTGCCTGTGTTTCCGGGAGCGATCGATCCGGTCACGAACTGTCCTGTATGAGTCGTTCCGCCGTCGATCACCACCGCGGTCAGCGGCGCGGGGACCGTCCACCTGATCTGGAAGACATCGCCCAGCACGCCCTCGTTGTAGAGATCGATCATGTAGTCGACCGTCGTGTTTGGAGCCGTCTCGAGGAACGAGATCCCTCCGCCGCCGTCCGGATCGATGACGCCGAGCCCGTTCGCGTCTATCGTCAGGTCGACGAGGTAATCTGACGGGATGACCGTCGTGCCGAGTGTGACCGAATCGAACCTGTTGCCGAACGAGGTCGAGACCGCATCGAGTATCGTCGTGTAGCCGCCGAGCGATTCGCCGGCGGGAATGGTGAGCCTGACCTCGGCCGTGATCGTGCTTCCCGGGGAGACTGCCGGTGTCGTCCACGGGAAGGGATAGTCGGTGCCGCCATAGTTGATCACCGCGGTCCAGCTGGCGGGGGGAGAGACGGATAGTGTGTAGGAGTCGACATCGAGACCTTCGTTCTCGATGTCTAAATAGCAGGTCACCGTCTCCCCCGTCTCGCCGCTGGAATATGAGCTCCCCCCGTCGCCCGTTCCCGGGTCGCCGAAGAGATCGTCGCCGTCGCCGTCCGCCGCGAGGTCGACGAACTTGTAATATCTGAGAGAGACGTCGTCGACGAAGGCCCACGTCTCATAGAGATCGTCGTAAGAGTTGTACTGCCTGAAATCGATCCTGATCGTCTGGCCGGCATACGACGTGAGGTCATATCCCGGGGTTCCGTCGCCGTTGTCCTCGATCCAGCCGCTGTCCTTGAACTGGTTGTTCCACTCGCCGAATGCGAAGTTGGCGACCGTCTCGCGAAGCACCCCCCCGGTCGTCCTTACCGCCGCAATGAACGGATCGTACTGAAGACCGTCGAAGCCCTGCTGCCGGTACCTGAAGCCGAGAACGGCCCGTGATATGTTCGCCGGGATCGTCACGTCGTGATAGATGAACCCGTACCGGTTCCCTATCTGTGCCGTATACTTGAATCCGATCAGCGCGGACCAGTTGCCCGAGTATGGAAGATCGAGCGCAACGACATGATCGGCGAAGTTCGGTCCCAGCTGGCCGTTGCTTAGCGCGGCGCCGTCCACCCACGGCGAGACGAACGAACCGGTCTCGAACCCTCCGCCCTGTATGAGCTCTCCCGCATCCACTGCCGACGGGACCAGGAGCGAGGCAGCTGCGGACAGGGCGACGGCTGCGAGCAGCACCATCGCCGGCCTGCTCGTAAACATCGATTCGTTTCTGATCGTCGAGCCTTGTTTCTTATCTATGCTTCTCTTCATATCCATATCCCGTTTGCCAGATCAATCTCCCGCACTGCCGTTGAAATACCCGAGCAGCTTCTCGTCGAACTTCAGCTTGATCCCTATGTGAAAACCGTTTCTCGTGAATTCGTTTACCTCGGCGTCGGCTTCCCTGTGCCCGCCGAAATCGTACCCTGCTCCGACCCAGACGTTCTCGCGTATGATCCTGCCGGCCTGGATCCCGCCGCCGTACCTCAGGGTGCCCGTCTCAATCTGTTGGACGACGCGCCCCGCCACGCTCACATCCCAGGCTCTGCCGAACATCCTTATCAGCTGGGTCTGGTACATGTATGTCGACGAGCTCACCGTGAGATACCTGAAAGAGTTCTCCACCCAGCGGCCGGCGACCTTGCCCTCGAGCTCCCACCTGTCGCTGAGGTGATAGTTCGCCTCGGTCATCACTGTAAGCGCCTTGTCGATTCCCCGTGGGTAGGCGGGGCTGTTCTTCTCGTAAACGCCCTTGATCATCGAGAGGACGGTCAGCGGGCCGTGCCCGGGCCTGTAAGAGAACCCGATTCTTCCGGCACTCTTCGACCGGTCCATCGTCACATCCTCGTCGGAGTACCAGGCGTCGACCTTGATGAGTCCCGCCCAGGTCTCGCTGAGTCGCTTGAGCGCGGCGAACCCGACGAGATGCTTCGTCCTCTCCCTCTCGAGCCTGACCTCGTATCCGCCCTTGACCTTGTAGTTCTTCCCCGGCGGCGTGTAGAGCCACTCGGTGACGAATGCGGTGAAGTCCTCGAGGTCGAGCCCGCTCACCGTGGAGAGCTTTTCGACCGAAAGGGTCGATGTCAGACCGGGAGAAAGCCTGAACCTGTTCTTCATGCCGATCATAGCCTGCGACCTCTCGCCGCTCATCGCGCCTTCCATGCGATACCGGGAATAGGCGCTGAGATTCTCCGTTATCCGGGATTCGATCCCGAGCTGCGTGAGATGCCTCGAGCCCGACCGGCTGCTCGACCTGTACTCGTAGGACAACACGCCGTCGAGGTATTTCCATATCTTCTGCGTGAGCTTCGCCTGGATACGGTCGGGGTAGTCCGGCACTTCGTCACCGGCGACGTTCTTGTCGAGCTGAAGCTCCGCCTTCGTCTTGTCATTTCTGTATCCGCCGGCGGCGACGAGGAGTTCGGATGAGGACGATCCCGCCCTCGTATCGCTGAACGATGCGTGGGCCAGGCCGAAGGAGCCTTCGAGTGCGCCGGACCTGAAATTTCCCTTTATGTCGAAGTACCCCTTCTTCTCGTCACGCTGCGCATACCTGTGCCCGTATCCCTTCGTCACAAGCGACCAGCCCCGGCCGATCCTCCAGTCGAGATCGCCACCGATCTTCCTGCTGCCCAGCTCGGTCTTGCCGCCTGAGAACGAGGGGTTGAAAAAGTTCTCATCTATGTCGCGGTAGTAGGCGTTCCATTTCAGCATGCGGTCGTGCCGTCCCATGAGCTTGAGCCTGAAGGCGCCTCCGCTGCCGACGACGAACTTCTCGCTCCGCGCGTATTCGGTCTCGATGAAGAGATCCTTCCAGAAATGACCGGCGAGATCGACGCCCACGAGCGAGTAATTGTGCTCACCTTCGTCCTGTATCACCGCTGTGACTCCCATCATCAGCGAGTCGGCAAGCTCGACGGTCGGCCGGATACCGGCCACGACATTGTTGTCGGAGGCCGAGCGACACTCGTAGGTAACGACGATGTGCCGCGGGTTGAAGTTCTCGTCGAAGGCGAGGATCGGCTGCTTGAAGAGTATCGAGCCGTCCATGTAGTTGATGTCGTAATCCTTGTTCACACTGTAGTAGTCGACGCGGACGATATTCTCCGACTGGAACCTGTCGCGGACTTCTATCCGTATTTTCTCGCTGTTCTCGAGAAGCGGATAATGGCTGAGGAAATAGAAACCGCTCGTTCCGTTCGCGCGCAGCTCGTCCTGGATGGTGATCTGGTCGCTGTACGACATGAACCCGGTGACGTTGAAGCGCCCGCGGCGTCCCCATCCACTGAATCCCGAGAATGTCCTGTCGTATCTCGTGAACTCCATAGTGCCGAACTCGGTCCTGTAGTCGCCGACCATCGCCGAGTAGGAGCGGTGATCGAGCCTCGCGTAGGTTCCGTGCTTCGAATAAGAGTTGAATCTCAGCTCGCTCGCGTCGCCGTATATGGGGTAGTACTTCTCAGGCTCGACTCGGTCGAGGAGTTTGTCCTCGACGATCGGCCTCGTATCTATCGCCATCGTTAGCAGGTGCCCCGTACTCACCTCGCCCTGCCCGTAGAAAGCGAGCTTTCCCTCGGCGTAGAGGCCGTCGGGATAGCGCTCGTACGTCCTCTGCGTCGAACCGGTTCCCTTGAGGCTGCTGTATCCGACATCGCCCTCTCCGAATCCGAAGAGGAACCAGTCCCTCATCGGCGAGACGTACTCAAGACGGGTCTCCGCGGTCAGGCCCTCGAGCGCAACGGCGATCCTCTCCCTGCGCGAATATCCTGAGGGTGGAAGAGAGAGCGAGACGCGGCCGTCCACCGTCGCGACCTGTACGCCGACGAGCTTCGGATTGGCGTCGAGCTCGTCGATGAGGTCGCCGGGGCCGGTCACGGTGAGGAACAATCCGTCCCTTGCGGGCAGACCGTGCTCGTCGCTGACGAGGAATACCAGCTCGGGCTTCGACCTGCCGTCGGCCGGGACCTCGACGTCCCTGTGTTCGACCAGGACGGACGAGGGCTTGCCGGCGAGATATACGTGGCGCACGCAGACGTTCTTCTCTCCGCGGGAGCGGCAGACGTTGAGTATTTTGTTCAGGACCTGCGAGATCTTCACTCCGTAGAATATGAATCCCAGCGTGCCTTGGCCTATGTCGATCTGTTTCTGTCCGATCTTCTCCCTCCCGACCGGGACGTTGTTTACGTAGAGCGCCACCGCCGACACGAGCGGCGCGACGACTTCGACGGCAATCCCGTCCCTGTCGGTGAATATTGTTCCCTCGGCGGGCTTGACGATCTCGGCACATATGCC
>JAUWMD010000294.1 GCA_030613345.1 Candidatus Krumholzibacteriota bacterium | reverse complement strand
GGCATATTTATCAGGCAATCATCTGGAGGTAGCGATCATGAAGGAAAAGGTAGCGGCGGTACTCGAGGAGATCAGGCCCAATCTGCAGGCCGACGGCGGAGATATCGAGCTGGTCGACGTGGTCGACGGAGTGGTCAAGGTGAGGCTCAAGGGCGCCTGCGCGGGCTGCCCGATGTCACAGATGACGCTGACCCACGGCGTCGAGAGGGTTCTGAAGGACAGGATCCCCGAGGTCGTGAGGGTCGAGGCCGTCTCGATGTAGGTACCGGGTTGACGCCAGTCAGGCGCCGGGTTGACGAATATCCGCGATTGATTCTACGGGGGCGAAAGCCCCCCTTTTTTATTGCGGTCAAGCTCCATTCCAGCAGGCATGTTCTCTTCCTTCGTTTTGTCATAATTCTTGCAAATCACCCCCGTGGAAGTGACCGAAACCCGGGATTCGTCCGCACAGGAGTGCATCATGCGACGTATACGCGATTTTATCGGCATTTTTGCAAGGGTTTCAAATGCCCGCAGGAAGCGGCGCGGGCTCGGAAAGCTCGGCTTCACGTTACTCGAGCTCTTTATCGTCGTGGAGATCATAGGATTTCTGGCGACTATAGTGCTTTCAAATTATTACCGCTCGAAGAAGGCCGCCCAGGTGGCGGTGACGGTCCAGAACATCAAGAACATCCAGGTAGCGCTGACCTCGTACTTCGCGATGGAGGACGAGTACCCCGCCACGCTGAACACGATCTGGCTCCAGTTCTACAACGGCCGGATCATAGGCAACTTCGATTATATCGGCGGCACGACGGCGGCCAACCAGGGTGGATGGGATTTCTTTGCCAGCAACAGCGACGACATCAGGTTTGGAGGCCCGGACAACCAGGGATACGCGTTAAGGAGCAAGGAAGCCCTCCTCCCGTATGCCCTCTATATCTACGGCGACGTGGCGACCGCTGCGAAGATTGTCCACTGACCCCAGGCGCCGAGGTGGACCGGACGCTTAATATCCGTGACAACACCCGCATTACGCGTATAATCGTCTCATGGATGATGAAAGGGTTTTCTTCGTCTTCGACGCCCACTGCGACACCGCGCTGAGGCTCACCGGGGACAATCCGCTCGACCTCGGAAAAAGGCTTGCCGACGGGCATGTCGACCTCCCGAGAATGGCCGAGGGGGGAGTCGGCGCGCAGGTCTTTGCCTGCTGGGTCGATCCCGACCTGAAAGTCGGGCGATGGATGCCCGACACGCTCGAGATGATCTCCGCGGTCCGCTGCCAGGCGGAGAAACATTCCGAACGCCTCACCGTCGCCCTCTCGGGCGCTGAGATCGCGGCGGCGGGAGATTCGGGCAGGATAGCGGCGGTCATCGGTGTCGAGGGGGGGCATGTCCTCGGTGGAAGCGTCGAAAGGCTCGAGGAGCTCCACGGCGCAGGCGTGCGGTGTCTCACGCTGACCTGGATGAACACGAACGAGCTGGCCGACTCGTGCGACGGTGAGAGGAAATGGGAGGGGCTCAGCCCCGCGGGCAGGGAAGCGATCGCCGCGATGAACAGGCTCGGCATGGTGATCGACCTCTCCCACGCTTCGGACGGGACGTTCTTCGAGGTGGTGGAGGTATCGACAGCCCCCGTGCTCGTCTCGCATTCGAGCGCCAGGGCGATCTGCGACATTCCCAGGAATATCAGCGACGAGATGCTCCGCGCGCTGGCGGAAAGCGGTGGAGTGGCCTGCGTCAACTTCTTCCCCGCCTTTCTCGAAAAAGAGACTCACACCAGGGTATTCGAGATCTGGGGGCGTTACCGCGAGGAGCGAAGCCGCCTCTCCGCCGAGTACGGCGGCGACCCGAAGCGTGTCGACGAGGAGATTGGAACGGGTTACATCGAGCGGATAAAGAAGATACCGATGCCCGGCATCGAAGCGGTAGCCGACCATGTCGAGCATGTTGCCTCCGTCGCGGGCGTCGCCCATACTGGTATCGGCTCCGATTTCGACGGTATAATGGCCGTCCCGCCCGGTCTCGAGGATGTCTCGAAGATGCAGGCGCTGGCGGAGGTCCTCGCGGCGAGGGGCTGGGAAGACGGAGATATCGCATCCGTGATGGGAGAGAACCTCCTGCACCTCTTTTCCACAGTCTGCGGCTGATCGGCTCGCTCCGTGAAAAACTCATTAAAAAGCCATTAAATAGGGGTAAACAACCATTTACACAGATCAGTAATTATTTTGAAGGATAATCGGCTTTCAGTCGTTTATAATTATTGTGAGGGGATTTTTCCGGCCGATTTCGAGCAGAAGGATATTCTGCGGCGGCGCACCGGAGGAGGCGGCGTTCCCGCCCGGGTCCTGTCTCCCTCTTCCCGCGCAAGCCATTTCCTGCAAATCGGTTTAAGGAATTTACAGATGGCTGCGAGACGCGTTTCTCGAGGGGGAGAGTGCATTTCCGGTGCATATCGTGTCCGGGGACCATCGAGCGGGTGAGCCCATGATCGACTGGTCTGCAAGAAACGAAAGCAGGAAAATGAGAAGATTATCGAGGTCGATCCCCGTTCTGGCGGGGATTTTCTGTGTTCTGCTTATCCTCTTGATGATCTCGTCGCCCGCCGCGGCGGCAAGAAAAGGGCGGCTCGTCGGCAAGGTCAAGGACAAGATCACAGGAAAGACGATCCCCGAGGCGATCGTGGCCATACAGGGGACGACGATGAGCACGATGACCGACAAGAACGGGAAATTCCAGTTCGACCTCGATCCGGGTAAATACAGCATCACGATCTTCAAGGACAAATATTTCAGTACGAATTACCAGGACATCGAGGTCGAGCCGGGCAGGATCACGACGTACGGGTGCGAGTGCGTCCCCGGCGACCCCACCCAGAACATCTTC
>JAUWMD010000194.1 GCA_030613345.1 Candidatus Krumholzibacteriota bacterium | reverse complement strand
GCGGCCGAATGGTCGAAGACCTTGTCCTCGAGAAGGCGCATCACCTGCGCCGGCTTTACGGTCTTCGACGGGAATAACTTCAGGGCGGCCAGGGCCGCCCGCAGGGGAACGGGTACCACCGTAACCTTTCTGTCGAGCATCCCGGCGATCATTAATACGATCTCCCGGAGCGTGTGGACGCTCCCGCCGGAGATCTCGTAACTCTTCCCGGCCGTTGCAGGAGATATCAGCGCCGCGCTGATGCATGAGGCGAGATCGAAGGCCGACACGGGCTGGAAGAGCGACTTTCCTCCGCCGGGCATGGGGATCATCCTCCTGCGCGAGATATATTTTATAAGCTTCGACATGTTCCGGTCGATGGGGGTGCCGTAGATCATCGTCGGCCGCAGTATCGTCCAGGGAATCCCCGAGGAGGTCACGATCCTCTCCGCTCCCTCGATCCTCGACGCCTCGTCCCGGTAGCGCGAGAAGAGCCCCGTCGAGCTGATCACCACGATGCCCCTCGCGCCGGGGCATCCCTTCAGGACAGCTTCAGAATGATAAACCGATGAGATATTGACGATCGACCGGTCGCCGTCCCACGCGCGGGCTATCGAACCGGCTTCGCGGGCGTTTCCCTCGACAGTCCTGACGGGCCAGGCGGAGAGGTCGCCGAGCGGGTCGCCGGGGAGCGTCAGGCATACGACGTCGGCGTCGCCGGCAAGCGGGGACCGGAAGAGGTCTTCGAGGAAGGCGCGGCCTGTGTTACCCGAAGCGCCGGTTATGAACAGTCTCGTCTGCATAGCTGTATCAGAGGCAGGCCCGCTGACGAAGCGTCAGCCGGCCGTCACGGTCCTGACATCGAACTCGGGCGGGTCGAGCATCGTCTTCTTGACTGCGCACAGGTCGACCGTATTGAGGAGCGCCTTCTTGTACTTCTCGGGGAAGTCGGCGGGCAGCACGATCTCGATCGTGATCCTCGTCACCCTGTGCGTCTGCGGATCACGCTCGTCGCGCTGGATGACCTTTATATCGCCGGCCGGGATACCCCTCTTCTCGCAGAAGTAGATGACGTAGATGCCCGCGCATGAAACGAGCGAGGTAAGGAAGAGGGTAAAAGGCGCAGGGGCCGTACCATCGCCGCCGGCCATGACCGACTGATCGGTCAGGACGGTGTGGCTTCCTGCCTGAGCGCTGGTCAGCTTGTTTCCCGGGAAAGTTACTGTGATCTCCAATATTGTCTCCCTGTTATCATGGATTGTCTCAGAAAAGAAAAATGCCTGAGGGGGGAGTCGAACCCCCACAAGGTTACCCTCACTGCGCCCTGAACGCAGCGCGTCTACCAGTTCCGCCACTCAGGCATCTTCTTTGCAGGTAAGTACAATAATTAACGCCGGATAGTTTGTCAAGACCGCCCTGATGGCGGAGTTTCTTGCACTATCGGGCGTATTGGCGTACCATATCGCCAGTTTTCTGACAGCGGCCTGAAAAGAGGAGGGAAAGATGACCAGACTGTTCGCAGCGATTCTGTGCGTGCTGCTTCTGGCCGGATGCGCGCCGAAGCAGACGTGGGATATCGATCTTGACACCGATACGGCCGAGGACGCCGATTACACAAGCTCCGACCTGCTGACGATATCCGACCAGATGATCACTTCGATAAAGGCGAATGGTTTTTCCCAGCATTACGCCGCCGCGCACGGGGGACAGAAACCTGTAATGATTTTGGCGAGGGCGCTCGAGAACAACACCGACGAGCATATCGATACGAGGATGATCCTCGACAAGGTCCGTACCGCCCTGATCAAGGACGGAGTCGCTCAGTTCGTCGACGACCAGGCTTTCGACATGGCCCTCGACCAGCTCAACATGCAGGCGACCGACCTCTACGACGACAGAAAGGCCGCGCAGCTCGGCCGTTTCGTCGGCGCGCATTACATCATGCGCGGATCGATAGGCAACATCCGCAAGATGGAGGGCAGGGAGACGAGGAACTACTTCCTCATCACGATGACGATCGTCGACATCGAGACCCTCCTTATCACCTGGATCGACGAAGTCGAGTATAAGCGGGGCAGCACGAAGGGCTCGGTGCGCTGGTAGTCTACGAAAGCCGACGAAATGATCAGGAAGGCCGTCATCATGGCCCTCGCGGTCCTTGCGGCCGCGGCGGGCTGCGCCACATATACCGCCCGGATGAGCAGTACGGGCGTCTATTACTACGACGGCGAGTACGACCTCGCGATTGGCGAGCTCGACGAGCTGGTCCTCTCCTCGTCGAACGAGGACTGCTGCCTCTTCATGCTCGAGCGGGGCAAGGTGCGTCTCGCCGCCGGCATGTACGACTCGGCGATCGTCGACATGCAGGTAGCGGAGCGGCGCTTCGACGAGATCGAGGGGACGGTCTCGGTCGGGGAGATGCTCTCCACCTCGATCATCAGCGAGGGAAGCAAGGAGTATCACCCCGAACCGCACGAGAAGATCCTCCTCAACACATACCTGCTCCTCTCGTACTGGGAGTCGGGTGCCCGCGGGGGCGCCTACGTGGAGAGGAACCGCGTGGTGAGGCGCCTGAGCGAGTATGTCGGCAACTTCGCGGCTGAAGATGATCCGCCTCTCGACGTGCCGTTCGCGCGGTATGTCGCGGCCGTCCTCTACGAGAACGAGGGGATGCTCGACGACGCGAGGATCGAATATGACCGCATCGAAAACCTCTATCCGGAGGCGATACCCTGGACCCCCAACTCCCACCTGACGGAGATCGTCGTCCTCACCGAGATGGGGAGGGCGCCGGTGAAGATCTCGCGTGAGATCAGGGGATACTTCGAGAAGGTGAACGGCAGGACGTTCGGGTATTTCACACTCCCGGGCGGCGCCGGTCAACATGTCTATCCGGTGTCGTCGGCCTTCCTCTCTGGCGACGCCGAGCTGGGTACCGTATTCACCTTCGCCTTTCCCGAGTACGTCCGCATGCCGAGGGTCGCCGCCCGATGCCGGCCCGTCATCGACGGGGTCGAGACGGGAACGGCCGTAACCCTCGACGACATCGAGGAAACGGCAATGGAGGAGTTCAAAAGGGACATCGGGACGATCCTGCTCAAATCGGCGCTGCGGACCTATCTGCAGCTCCTCGCGCAGAACAAGCTCGACGGCGATCTGGGCAGGATCGCATCTGTATTGTCGAAGTTATTCTCCGCAGTCGAACGGGCCGATACGAGGTCGTGGCAGACGCTGCCGTCGGAGATAGCCGTCTTCAGGATGGAGGTCGAGCCTGGATCCCACGAGGTGTCGTTGAGATACTACGATGCAGGCGGCAGGCTCATCTGTCAATCGGCCGTCCGGCAGGTGTGGGTGGAAAAGGGAAAGAAACAGCTCGCCTGGATGCCGGGTCCGCCGTAGGGCGTCACATCTTCTCCAGGATCATCTTCGAGGATTCCGAATGGACCCCGCCCAGGGCCGCGGTCCTCTCGAGATATTTTCTCGCCTCTATCCTGTTGCCCTCGGAAAGATGCAGCTGTCCGAGGTACCATGTGTAAGTCTCGTTTTCCGGCTCCGCCTCTGCCGCGCCTGTGATGATCAGGATCCCCTTCCCGGAATATCCCCGGTAGAACTCGGAGAGGCCGAGGACAAGCTCGAGGTTGCGGGGCAATCCATCGAACCTTCCCTCGTTTATCCCCGCTCGTATGAAGAACCTCGCCCTGGCGAGAAGGGATGCCGACTCCTTGTAGTCCCCCTTCTCGAATGCCCCGGAAGCGCCGGCGATGATCGAGTCGATCTCGGCGAAGCCGACGTATGGTATTCCGGCCCGGGCGGGAGGGCTGACTTCGCCGCCTGGCTGAGCATTCTTCCCGGGGATGATGAGGGTCGCGATGACGGCCAGCGCCGCCAGGGGGATTCCCCAGGACAGCACGCGAAATGCTGGATGCGGCCGTTTCTGCGCGTTATTGCCTGTCATCTTATACCTTGCGAACGGTTATACTCTCTGGTACTTTTCGCCTGACCCAGTCTGGCCGAAAAAAGGCGGTCAGTCAACGCCGTTGTGCGGCCGTTTTCATTGTTTCGTCCGATTGAGCGAACGGCGGCAGCGCAGGTGGTGTATCAACGATATGAAGATAGTAGGCACGAACAGGAAGGCGAGGCGGGATTACGAGATCCTCGAGACGATGGAGGCGGGTATCGTCCTGTGGGGAACCGAAGTGAAGAGCCTGCGCGCCGGCGGCGCCCATCTCAAGGATTCGTACGCCGCCATCGAGCAGGAGGAGCTGTTCCTGTACAGCGCCCACATCAGCCCCTACGAGCAGGGGAACAGGTTTAACCACGAGCCGACCAGGACGAGAAAACTTCTCATGCACGCGAGGGAGATCAGGCGGCTCCTCGGGAAGATAAAGGAGAAGGGATTGACCCTCATCCCCCTGAAGCTCTATTTCAACGACGCCGGAAAGGTAAAGGTAGAGCTGGGACTGGCGAAGGGACGGCGTGCCTACGACAAGAGGCGCGAGATCGCCGAGCGTGACGCGGAGAGGGATCTGCAGAGAGCACTGAAGGACGAGGAGCGCAAATAGATATCATGAAGCGGTATATTCTGACGATATCGGCACTGGTGATGCTCGCGGCGCTGCTGGCGGGTGCCGCGCTGGCGAACGATCCCGAGATGGTCGACCCGGAGCGCACGCTCGGAGTCGTCTACGGCGCCCAGCGGGCGACCGAGGATGTTCCCCTCTACCGTCTCGCCAGGCCCAGTGAGGAACTTTTCATCTCGGCCTACGACCTCGCGAGGATATTCAGAGCGACGAGATCCTGGAATGCGGGCGCGAGGAAGCTCGTGCTGCGCATCGAGAGCCATTCATTCATGCTGACGATCGACACCCGCGTGGTAGTCGGCGACGACGAGCCTGTCCTGATGAGGATCCCGGTCGCGTACGCGAACGGCTCCGTGATGATACCGCTCGAGTTCGTATCGGACATCCTAACGCCGATGACTCTCTAGGAGATCGAGCTCGACGAGGAAAGGTACGTGCTGTCGATCGGCTCGCCCCGCTACAATATCACGGCGGTC
>JAUWMD010000293.1 GCA_030613345.1 Candidatus Krumholzibacteriota bacterium | reverse complement strand
CGATGACGAAACTGGCAAGAAAGGGATTGAACGACAAGTGAAGCGCCTCGCGGGCTATCGATATGAGCTGCTGCCTCGCTCTGGGGAGGCGCCTGATCGTGTTCTTCATCAGGGAAACGGCTTCCTTGAAATCGGAGATGTCGAGACAGAGCTGTATTGCCTCGATCGCGATGTCGAAATCATCGGGCCATTTCTCCAGCGCGTTCATCGCTTTCTGCAGGGCTCTTTTCCTGTCGCCCTTCTCGCGTTCCTGGACGATCCTCTTGAACGCTTTTTCCTGTGTCAGAAACACTGCCTCGTTCCGCCTTTCACTCCGCTGGATCACGGTTTTTTTTGAACATAGACCGGCTCTTACGTGCTTTATGCGAAATGTGTACCATCCTGGATATTTTTTCGGAGTGTTTTAACCGTTGATAAGGCGGGGGGTTAGATGTACATTTACGTTCGCATGCGGGCCGCCGCCAACGCCCCGGTTTGCATTATGCATAAGCGGCTTGCAGATAAAGGGTTACATTCCTTTCACGGACTGTGCGGAAGATCATGACTGGAAAATGGACCGTTTCGACAGAGATCGAGTTCTCGTCGTCTCACTGCCTCGATGATTACGACGGTATGTGCTCCAGGGTGCACGGACACAACTGGGTCCTGCGGGTCTACTACGAATTCGAGGCGGTCGACGGCAGGGGACTTACCATCGACTATATCGAGCTCAAGACGAAGCTCGAGAAAGTCGTCCTGCCGAGATTCGATCATCTTCATCTCAACGACGTTCCGCCGTTCGACACGGTCAGCCCGACATCGGAGAACCTGGCTGCCGAGATATTCAGGATGTGCAGCGAAGAACTGGAGTTCGAGGGAGGGCGGCTCATGGAAGTCGAGCTCTGGGAAACGCCGAAGGATATGGTGCGCTATGGAGAATGATATTGCGAAGGGCAGGGAATCGGCGGTCGCTCTCCTGTCGGGCGGGCTCGATTCCGCCGTTTCGCTGGCGATCGCGGCCGGCAGGTACGACGTAGGCCTCTCGCTCTTCTTCGATTATGGACAGATACCAGCAGAGAAGGAAGAAGGATCCTCGAGGGCCTTCGCGCAGCATTATGGAACGGCGTTCGAGAAGGTCGAGCTGCAGTGGCTCGGGCATATCTCTTCGTCGACGATGACCCCGGGGGGAGACGATACTCCGGACTATCCCGTCGAGGGCCATCCCGACGACCAGGCCCGCGTTTCGAGGGCGGTCTGGGTCGAGAACCGCAACGGGATCTTCGTCAATGTTGCGGCTGCGTTCGCCGCCGCGCGCGCCGCCACCGTGATCATCACCGGATTCAACAGCGAGGAGGCCGGCGCCTTCCCCGACAACAGCGGGGAGTTTGTCGACGTCGTCAACAGGGCCCTTGCCATAAGCACCGGTGCGCCGGTAAGGGTGGAAAGCCCGACCCTGGCGATGCAGAAGAGAGAGGTAGTAGAACGGGGGATAGAACTCGGCCTGCCCTGGGAACACATCTGGTCGTGCTATCGCGGTGGCGAGAGGATGTGCGGGAGATGCGAGTCGTGCGTCCGGCTCAAGAGGGCGGTCGGCGGAACGCGCGCCCGCTCTTCGGTCTTCTTCGAAGACGACCGATGACATGAGAGGATGATCCGATGCTGAAGACAAAGATTCTCAGGGAGCGTATCGATTACACCGGCGATCAGCTGCGCAGCCATTTCGTGAGGGAGAAGGCCGGCATCACGTCGGACGGCGTCGTGGCATTCAGGGGAGCGTGCGCCGTGACGGGTCCGCGGCTGGTGGATCTCGAGGACGCCGAGCAGCACAGCAGCATCATCGCCGAGGAGATGCTTCATTTTATCGGGGAGCATTTCGAATGTTCACTGAGGGAGACCAACTACAGGCTGCGCCTGTTCGTCGGTATCGTCGGCGAGTTCATCAGGGAACTTGCACCGGATCTCGTCCTTAACAGGGACGGGGACGATCTCTACATCGCGGGAAAGAAGCTCACCGTCGCGATCGCGACAGTCACCCCCGTCTCGACCGTCTTCCACTGCGGGGTGAACATAGATCCGCGGGGTGCTCCGATTCCGGCGGTCGGCCTGGGAGAGATCGGCGTGGACGAGGAGAAGTTCACCGCGGCCGTTCTCGAGAGGTACAGGCAGGAGTGTCTCTCCATCGACAGGGCCATACGTAAGGTCAGGGGCGTAGGATGACGGGAGGCTGGCTGCACGAGATATTCCGCTCGGTCCAGGGTGAGGGTATATACACCGGCGTGATGCAGGTCTTCGTGAGGCTGTCGGGCTGCGGCTTCTCTTGTTCATACTGCGATTCGGAAGCCGCAAAGGAAAGGGTCGAGAGCTGCACCTGCAGGATGCCCGGAGGCGCTGTCGAGCTGGAAAATCCCGTCAACCCCGAGGCCGCTGCAACTCTGACGCTGTCTCTGGCCGCCATGCCCGGTACCCATTCGATAAGCATCACGGGTGGCGAACCGCTCGAGCAGCCCGATTTTCTCCCGGGCTTTCTCGAGCTGGCGCGAAGGGGCGGGCTGCCTCTCTATCTCGAGACGAACGGGCTGAACACGGCCGGGCTCGAGTCCGTCCTGCCACTCGTTGATATTATTTCTCTCGACATCAAGCTGCCCTCTCTGTGCGGTGGCGACAACGTCTTTCCCGCCTACAGGGAGACACTGAACGTCGCGGTCGAAAAAGCCCTGTTCTGCAAGATTGTGAGCGCCGGCGGCACCGACCTGGAGGAGTTCAAAGAGGCGGTCGAGCTTATAGCGGAGGTCGACACGGGGATACCACTGGTCATACAGCCGGCCACTCCCGTCGGTCCCTGCAAACCGCCCGATCCGCAACTCCTTCTGGCACTTGCGGCCCTGGCGGCTCCCCTGCTCGAGGACGTACGGA
>JAUWMD010000214.1 GCA_030613345.1 Candidatus Krumholzibacteriota bacterium | reverse complement strand
GTATCTTTTCGTGTTTTCCAAGATCTACCTCCGGTTTTCCGCGTCAGGAATGATCCCGGTACCATTCGATCTCGCGCCTCAGCCCCTCTTCCAGGCCGGTGGTCGGAGAGAATCCGAGTTCTCCGGCCGCCTTCGTGGTATCGGCCCACGTATCGAGGACGTCCCCCCTCGCCCTCTCCATGAAACGGATCGGTGGATCGCCGCCCGTCTCCCTGCGAATGATCTCGATGACCTCGAGGACCGAGCTCCTGCTCCCCCCCCCGATATTGAATATGTTCCCGTCTCCCTCGTACCGTGAGGCGAGCATGTTCGCCTCGACCGCGTCGTATACGAATGTAAAATCTCTCGTCTGCTTTCCGTCGCCGTAGATCTCTATCTCGCCGCCGCCCAGCGCCGCTTTTATGAACCTGCTGAACGCCATGTCGGGTCTCTGTCTCGGGCCGTAGACAGTGAAATATCTCAACGCGACGTAGCGCAGGCCGAAATTGACCCGATAGAGCTCGCAGAGATGTTCCGCCGAGAGCTTTGTCGCTCCGTAAGGCGAGACGGGGCTGGTGATGTGGTCCTCGCGCATCGGGAGGTCCCTCGTGTCGCCGTATACCGAGCTGGAGCTCGAGTAGACGAGCGGAATCTCCGAATCCTTCATCGCCTCGAGGAGCTTCTGCGTGGCGAGGATGTTCGAATCGATGTAGTGCGAGAACTCAGCTCCCCAGCTCCTTCTCACGCCGGCCTGCGCAGCGAGGTGAAATACGCAGGAGGCGCCCTCGAGATTGGCGGCGAGGTCGCAGCTGTTCAGGTCCTCCTCGATGAGGCTGAAGCTCTTCGACCCGGCCAGGCCGGAGATGTGCATACGCTTTCTCCGCGGATCGTAATAATCGGTAAAGCTGTCGATCCCTGTTACCGACCACCCGTCGGAAATGAGTCTTTCGCACAAATGCGATCCGATGAATCCCGCCGCGCCTGTTACAAGGGCTTTACCGCTCAATTTTCCTCTCCTGACGAGTCCGGCGCCGGCGATCCGCCTGGCTCGAACTCCGTATCAAGTACATCGTCGATGTTGTCGTAGAGCTGCCTGAATTCCTGGTCGCCCGGATGGCCGTCGAGCCAGCTTCGGACGAATCCCTTCGCCTGCTCCCTCCTGCCGAGGATGGCCGACAGCCTGAAGCCGTGCCCGAAAAGGTCCCTGTGGCCGGGCGCGGCGACGATCGCCCTGCCGAGGACTTCAAGCGCTCTCTCCATGTCGCCGCTGTCCTCGTATATGCTCGCCAGTCCCATCCAGTATTCGCCTCTCGAGGGATCGCGCCCGATCTCCTTCGTGTAATGTTCAACGGCCCTGTCGAAATGGCCGGCGCGCCTGTAATACAGGCCGAGATATTTCCTCGGGAACTCGAAGTCGGGATTGAGCATGTACGAGAGCTCGGCCCACTTCATCGCCTCGGCGTAATCCTTCCTCACCGATGCCTTCTGGGCAAGCTGGAAGGCGGCAACCGCGAAATTTATGAACATGCCCTTCGTGTCTGGCGTCCTGTAGACCGACGTGTCGATCTCCCAGTCACTGCTAAGCACTCCCCGGAACTCGAAGATCTGCTCGAAATTGCGTTTCATCTGGAACTCGTTTACCTGATACTTCTTCTTCCCGGTGACGAGTTTGCGGACCATCCCCTGCATCTCGAGATACTCGGCGTAGGGATCCCAGATGTCCGGGGGAACGGTCACGGCGACGTAGATCGGCCTCTTCCAGTTCGTCTCCTGTATGATGTGCTGCATCACGAGATCGCGCCTCCACACGACGCCGCCGTCCTTGAGTACCATCGGGCGGAGCCTCTCGATCTCGGCGTCGTCAAGCGATATCGGCACGGCAGGCTTGCGGTCGCGCAGCTGCTTTATGTACCAGCTCGTGTTGAGCAGGGAGAGGTTGGCTATGTTGACGTCGGGCCTGAACCCCTCGACCATCTGTATGTACCACAGAGGATATGTGTCGTTGTCCCCGTTGGTGAATATGATCGCATCGGGCTCGAGCCCGGCGAGTATGTTGTAAGCGTAATCCCTCGGGATATAGTCGTTCGAGCGGTCATGGCTGAACCACTGGTACTTCGCGGGCAGGATGGCCAGGATCACCAGAACCACCGCCACCCCGGCGGCCCACTTCAGCGTATCCTTTCCTCTTGCCTTCACCTCGTCGATTAGCAGCATGATCAGCGACGTCGCCCCGATCCCTATAAAAATGGAAAAGTAGTAGAACGCCCCGCCGTAAAAGTAATCCCTCTCCCTGACCTCGCTGTCGCTGAAGTTGAGGAAGATGATCAGGCCGATCGAGTTGAGCGCCAGAACGGTGAAGTTCAGGACCCACGTTTTCCTGTTCCTCAGGAAGTTCGCCACGATCCCCCAGATCCCCAGCGTCAGGGGAATAAAAACGCTCGCCACTCCCAGGTTGAAGAATCCCAGGCGCACGTCGCCGAAGAGCCTGAACTGCTCCTGGAAGTAATTCCAGAAGTGGCGTATCTGAAAGAGGAGCGAGGCCTTCCTCGCGAAGACGTTTATCGGGGGGTACTGCTCCCTGCGCAGGTGCGCGTACATCGCGTCCCAGTTCTGCGGATCGACCATGTCGATCGCCGGGTCGTGAAACGAGCGGATGAACATGAAGAGATGAACGGAGATCCCGAGCAGGAAGAGCAGCGAGGCGGTCAGCGCGAACCTGCCCTCCGATATCAAGGTCCAGATCAGCAGAACGCCGAATATTCCGAACCCGACCAGTGTCAGCGTCGTATTGCGGTGAAGCGTCATGTCGGCGAGTATCACCGCCATCCCGAACGTTATAACAAGGAACTCGAAATTGCTGAACGATTTCTTTTTGACCATCAGGATCAGCAGGAAGATCCCGCCGAAGACCAGTATCGTCCCGAGATGAAAGCCTATGCCGAGCGAGAGAAGGTAGATGATGAGCAGCACGAGACCGCGAGAACGTCCCGGGTCGGCGGCATCGTTGCCGTCGGCGGAGCCGTCGTCGGGATGCGTCCTGAGCCACTTGAGGGCAAGAAGAGTGCAGAGCCCCATCACGAAGGCGCTGAACGCGTAGACCTCCGCCTCGATCGCGTCGGTCCAGTATGTGTCGCTGAACATCAGGAAGAGCGCTCCGGTCAGCCCGCCGGCGTGGGCGGCGATCCTCCCGGCCGCCTTCCCGGCGGCGCCGAACATGAACCTGACGACCTCGACGATGATCAGGTAGACCATCGTGACGCCGAGGGCCGCCGTGAAGACCGAGAGGAAATTGACCCTCTGGGCCACCGACAGGGCAAGAGGCAGCATCGCGAAGACCCGTCCGACGAGGACGTACAGGGGTGTTCCGGGAGAATGGGGGATCCCGAGGATATAGGAGACGCTGATGAACTCGCCCGCGTCCCAGAACGAGACGCTCGCCGCCATCGTCATCGTGTAGACGATCAGACTCGTCAGGAATATCAGTGCCGCAAGCAGACGGCGGACAGCGTCATCGGACATCGCACGGTCCAGTCGCAACAGGCCAAAACCCGGTCTAACCCGATTAATCTATTATAATTCCACGTGTATTGGAAGTCATTTCTGTTCGGCCGGGCCGGAGGTATCGGGCGGCTCTCCGATGCCGAACTCGTCGTAGATGACCTGGTCGAAATCATCGAGCAGCCGGCGGAATTCCTCGTCTGCGGGATACCTCTCAAGCCATGACTGGATAAACCACTTCGCGGCTTCGAGCCGGCCCGCCCTTGCGGAGACGTAGAAGCCGTTGGCATAGAGTTCCCTGTGTTCCGGAATCGCCTGTATCCCCCTGCGGAGGAGTTCCACGGCCTTTTCGTAATCGTTGTTCTCCTCGTATATCCTCGCCAGTCCCATCCAGAACTCGCCCCGTAGCGGCTCCGCCTCGATGACCCGCTCGTAATGCTCGATTCCGCGCTCTACCTGGCCCGTCCTCGCGTAATAGAGGCCGAGGACCCTGTCGGGGAAATCGAAGTCGGGCTTGAGCTGCGCCGTGAGCTCGGTCCACCTCAGAGCCTCCTCCTAATCTTTCCTGAGCGCGCTGAGCCTGGCCAGCGCCATTGCGGCGACGGCGAAGTTCTGGAACATGCCCCGTGGGTACTGGGAGTTGAAACGCGAGTCGTCTCTCATGCCGTCGGGGTCCAGGACGCCCCTGAACTCGAATATATGCTCGAAGTTGCGGCGGAGCATGAATTCGCTGACCTGGTACTTCTTCTTCCTCGTGACGAGTTTTCGCGCCATCCCCTGCATCTCGAGGTGATCCGAGTAAGGCTTCCACGCCTCATGCGGGACGGTAACGGCGAAGTAGATCGGCCGCTTCCAGTTCGCCTCCTGTATGATGTGCTGTATTATAAGGTCCTTCTTCCATGCGACCCCGCCTCCCTTCAGGGCCATAGGCCTGAGTCTGTGGATCTCGGCGTCGGTAAGCGATATCGGCATGGCAGGCTTGCGGTCGCGCAGCTGCTCTATGTACCAGTCGGTGTTGAGCAGCTGCAGGTTGGCTATGTTGACGTCGGGCCTGAACCCCTCGACCATCTGTATGTACCACAGAGGATATGTGTCGTTGTCCCCGTTGGTGAATATGATCGCATCGGGCTCGAGCCCGGCGAGTAT
>JAUWMD010000014.1 GCA_030613345.1 Candidatus Krumholzibacteriota bacterium | reverse complement strand
ACTCTCCTTCACCCTTTGTATTCCTCAACTACAGGGGAGGGCGAATCTCGAGGGTCAGTCTCTGGAAGATACTCAAGAAGTACGCCGCGATGGCGGGACTCCCAGCCGATGTGACGCCCCATACGCTCCGTCATTCATTCGCCACCCACCTGATAGAGGGCGGAGCGGATTTGAGAGCGGTCCAGGAGCTGCTCGGTCATTCGAGCATAGCAACTACCCAGATCTATACTCGTCTCGACGTCGATTACCTCCTCGAGGTCCACAGGACCTTTCACCCGAGAGGATGACCGTGGCTATCCAAACATATTGTTGACACAAACCGGTGCATCACTTAGCATTCCGTTTGATCAACAACGTTCGGAGGATCCTCTGGAGGGTTTCTCCGTAATCGCGGAGGAACTGACCGTTTATGAGTTACCACGTTCGCCTTACACAGTTCGAGGGGCCTCTTGACCTCCTCCTGCATCTGATCCGCAGGGACAAGATCAATATCTACGACATACCGATTTCCCGTATAACGAAGGAATACCTCTCGTACATCGAGATAATGCAGGAGCTGAGGCTCGAGGTGGCGGGAGAGTTCTTCGTGATGGCAGCTACTCTGATGAGGATCAAGGCGCAGATGCTCCTCCCGAGAAGACCGGATGAGGAGGACGAGGAGGACCCGAGGGAAGAGCTGGTGAGAAACCTGCTCGAGTACCGCAAGTTCAAGGAAGTGGCGAGCCATTTCGCCGAAAGGGAGAGCGACAGGAGGAAGGTATTCACCAGGCCGGCCATCAGGCCGCCGGATGGAGAACAGGACACATCGCTGATCGAGGTATCGATATTCGACCTTGTCGATGCCTTCAAGAAGGTCATGGAGGACCTGAAAAAGCAGATCAGCTACAGGATCGAGAAAGAATCGTATACTCTCGAAGAGAAGATAGATCTTATCCGCAACAGGGTTGCTGCCAGCTCGGAAATACTCTTCACGGAGCTCTTCTCTGGCGACACGGACCGGTTGGAGATCATAGTCACCTTCCTCGCCATACTTGAGATGGCAAGGCTCGGCGAGCTCTCCGCGAGACAAACATCCGGCGGGGACGTCTGGCTGTACAGGCCGGTCGGCGCATCGAAGGAAGGACTGAAGGAGATACCTGATGGAGTCAGGGAACAGAGTTGAGACAGGCAGGCTTGCCTCAGAGCTGGAAGCGCTGCTCTTCGCCTCCGACGTGCCTCTGAGCGTCGGAAGGCTCTCCTCGATCACCGGCGAATCCTCTGCGAAAACAATAAAGGAAACCCTTGGGGAACTGGAGGAATTTTACCGTTCATGCAGGCGAAGCTTCGGAATCAACGAGGTCGCGGGAGGATACCAGATAACCACACTGCCGGAATACGCCGCGACTGTATCTCTCCTTTTCAAGAGCAGGAGAAAGGCGAAACTCTCGCAGGCGGCGCTCGAGACCCTCGCGATCGTCGCCTACAGGCAGCCTATCAGCAGGACTTCCGTGGAGGCCATCAGGGGGGTGAACTGCGACGGTGTCCTCGCCACTCTTACGGAAAGGGAACTAATCGCGATCAGCGGAAGGGGAGAAGGTCTCGGCAGGCCGTTCCTCTATTCGACCACATCGAGATTCCTCGAGTATCTCGGCCTCAAGGACATCAGGGACATTCCCGATATGGAAAAGCTCGAAAAGAGCCTGGAGACGATCGATCTCATACCGCCCTCGCAGCATTCCGTTGAGAACGGCGGGAAACAGGAACCCGGAGAAGGAATCGAGGCCGGCAACACCGGAGAAGACGACGGGAGCTGATGAGCCCGAAGATCAGGATCAACCGGTTCCTTGCATCGGCGGGGATCGGATCGAGAAGAAACTGCGAAAATCTTATCAGGGAGGGAAGGGTTCAGGTAAACGGTGAGACAGTATCGGAACTCGCCAGTTTCATTGACACGGATTCCGACCTGGTAAACGTCGACGGCAAACCCGTCGAGCAGGTTGCGGGGAAAATGATCCTCGTGATCAACAAGCCTTTCGGAGTTCTCAGCACGGTGAAGGACGAACGTGGCAGAAGAACCGTCATCGAGCTGGCCAGGGAGATGGGGTACGGGAAAAGGCTCTTTCCGGTAGGACGCCTGGACATGGACACCACCGGGCTGCTTCTGCTGACAAACGACGGTGATCTGGCTTACCGGCTGACGCACCCCCGGTTCAAGATAGAGAAGAGATATTTCGTTACCGTCAGAGGTCTGATAGAGGACCGGACGGTAGAAGCGATCGAAACCGGAGTCGATCTGCGAGATTACGTCACCATACCCTGCACCGTGAAGGTGATCGGGAGATCTGAAGATTCTTCCTCGCTGGAGATCCGGTTGAAGGAAGGAAAGAAGCGGCAGATAAGAAGGATGTTCGCCGAATCGGGACACAAGGTGCTGGAGCTCAGAAGGGTTGCTCTCGGCGACCTCGAGTTCAGCGACCTCGCGCCGGGTGACATCCGCCCCCTGACCGAAGAAGAGGAATTCAGGCTCAGAGAGCTGACAGGGCTGCTATGAAGGAGATAACCGGATGGACTTCAAGAAACTGATGCAACCGCATCTCAAGAATGTCAGGCCGTATGTGCCGGGCAAACCGATCGAAGAGCTTCGGAGGGAACGCAACATCGAGGGCGAGATCATCAAGCTCGCCTCGAACGAGAATCCCTATCAGCCTCTGGATGAGATCAAGCGGGCGATCAGCGAGGAACTCGACAATATCAACCGATACCCCAACTCGGGCAGTCATTACCTCTCTCTCGAGCTCTCCGAGAAGCACGGCCTCGAGCAGGGCCAGATATTCGTGGGAAACGGCTCGAACGAGATAATCGAGCTCCTCGTCAGAGCCTTCGTCAAGCCGGACGAGAATGTGATGTATCCCTATCCGAGCTTTATCGCCTATCCTCTGATCGTACATCAGGCCGGAGTGGGCGAGTTAAAGGTACCACTCTCCGATTACATACTCGACCTCGAGGCGATGAGAAGCGCGGTGAACCAGAAGACCAAGATGGTCTTCATCTGCAATCCCAACAACCCCACTGGGACGTACGTGCCCGAGGGAGACGTGGTCGCATTCCTCATGGGAATCAGGGAAGACATCATAGTAGTCTTCGACGAGGCGTATTACGAGTACGTCACGGCAGAGGATTATCCGGATTCAAAGAAGCTCCTAGAAAGATTCAAAAACATCGTGATACTCAGGACGTTCTCCAAGGTCCACTCGCTGTCGGGAGTCAGGGCGGGGTACGCGATGGCGGACGCGGAGCTCGTGACGATACTCCACATGGTCAGGCAGCCTTTCAACGTCAACCGGCTGGCGCAGGCGGCGGCAAGGGCAGCGCTGAGACACTCCGACGATCTCGGCACGAGGATAGATGAGAACAACAGCGAGAGATCGAGAATCGCGGATGATTTACGGGAACTGGGGTTCACGGTGCCCGATTCCCAGACGAACTTCCTTCTCGCCGTACCCGAGGGACCTGACAGGAACATAGTGGACAGGTTGATGGATCTCGGGATCATAGTCAGGAGCGCTGCTCCATGGGGGCTCGGCGTGGAATCGTTCCGTGTCTCGATCGGCACTCCAGCCGAGAACGACAGGTTCCTCGAGGGGCTCCGGGATGTCTTGTCCCGATAGAGCTGGTACCACACATGAACGATAACGACATCTCCATGAAATTCATGCGGGACATGATCGTCACAATCGACGGTCCCTCCGGTTCGGGCAAGAGCACGACGGCTCAGGCACTGTCGGAGCGCCTCGATCTGACCTATCTCGATACAGGTGCTATGTACAGGGCCGTGACCTGGAAAGTGCTGCATTCCGGTACCGATCCGGACGACATGGAATCGGTCACAAAGATCGCCGAAGAAACATCCCTCGAAATCGATATCAGGGACGGTGTTCCGGTCCTCCTCGTCGACGGCGCACCCTCAGGGGACGAGATCCGCGGCCCGGATGTATCGGAGGCAGTCTCTCCCGTCAGCAGGCACCAGGGCGTCCGCCGGGCGATGGTCCGATTCCAGAGAAAGATAGGGAACATGGGGGGCATAGTCGCGGAGGGGCGCGATACCGGCAGCACGGTCTTTCCCTTCGCCCATGTCAAGATCTTCCTCGTAGCCGACATGGAAGCCCGCACGAAGCGCCGCGTGAAACAGCTCAGACAGATCGGCATCATCCAGACCGAAGATGAGATCCGTCACAATCTCGCCAGAAGGGACAAGATCGACTCGGGCCGTGAGCACAGCCCCCTCGTGCGACCTGTCGGCGCCGTTGTCGTCGATACATCCGGTGTCACGATTGAGGAGCAGGTGACGATCATCGAAGAAATCGTAAGGAAAGAGGCTTCCAGGCTGGGGACGCTTTACGTACCGAGGGGGAAAAAGAATCCCGTAAGGAGAGGACGTACCATCCACTTCACAATAGCCCGGGACATGATCAGATTCTTCGAGTGGCTCCTGTTTGGCATCAAGATCCACGGTTCGGAAAACCTTCGGTTCGCGGAGAGCTTCTTTTTTGCATCGAATCACATATCCTGGTACGATCCTCCTTTTGTCGGGTCCACATTCGAGCGAGAGCTCTGGATAGTCGCCAAGAAGGAGCTCTTCAAGAACAGATTATTTTCATGGATCCTCAGAAAAGTCCATGCGATACCGATTGACAGGCAGGGGTTCGACAGGTCGACTATCAAGGCGATAGACAAGGCTATCGAGCTGGGGGACTCGATCCTGATGTTTCCCGAGGGTACAAGATCAATGACAGGGAGGCTCAAGAAATTCAAACCGGGTATCGGTATGATCGCATACCGGTCGGGGAAGACGATTATCCCCACTTATATATCGGGATCGAACGCGTTGAAGGACTGCTTCATGAGAAAGCGTCGTCTCGAGGTACGTATAGGGAGGGCGATTCGCATTCCGGAGGATTATAAATCGGACAACAGGAAGAGGGATTACGCGGTACTCTCATCGATGATATATGAAGCGATGAAGATGCTCGAGGATGAGACGTATGCTTGAAGTGATCGTGTCGCCGATCACCGGTTTCTGCTTCGGCGTGAAGAGGGCGATGAGCCTCATCGAGGAGGGCCTCGGCGGCGGAGGGAAGACCCTGTACTCTATCGGCGACGTCATCCACAATCCGCAAGCGGTGGAGGACCTGAGATCGAAAGGCGTTATCCCGGTCTTCTCGATGGACGAGCTCTCCGAGGGAGACACGCTCATCATAAGGGCTCATGGCGTGATACCGGACCTGATCGAGGAGGCCCGCAGGAGGGGCATCAACCTGATCGACACGACGTGCCCATTCGTTCAAAAGAGCCAGGAATACGTGCGTCAGATGGCCGATGAAGGAAGGAAGGTCATTATAATAGGAGACAGCAGCCATCCGGAAGTCCGTGCCATCTCCGGACAGGCCGGTCCTGATCCCATCATCATATCTACCCTCGAAGAGGCCGAATCGGTCGGCGTGATAGACCGGGGCGGAGTCGTGATCCAGACTACCTTCTCGCGTGAGAAGGCAATGAAGATCATAGACAAGCTCGAGAAACATATCAGGGACCTCGGCGTCCACGACACGATATGCCAGGCTACTGTCCTCAGAAGGGAAGCGACGCTCGAGCTCGCCGGCAACGTTGATATAGTACTCGTCGTCGGGGGAAAGGGCAGCTCCAACACGAAGAGGCTGTACCAGATGTGCGTCGACGAGGAAATCACGGCCAGATTCATAGAAACGGCAGAAGATATCGACCCTTCCTGGTTCGAGGACGGGGACAGGATAGGCCTCACTACAGGGACATCCACGCCCGACTGGGTAATCGAGGATGTCCTCGCCCGTCTCCGGGAGATATCCGACTGTTGAGATGGTTCCCCATTACCGCGATAATTCGCTTGCGAACAGGTCCGAAACCGCATATCATATTTCATTAAATCCATTATGAAAGGGGAGATAGCTTAATGCAGGAAGAAACATTCGAGTCGACACAGCATGACCCCGGGACACCCGGGACAGAAATGGAAAAGGAGGGTGGAAACCCTGCGGGCAGGAATGACCTGTCGTATCTCAGGATCTTCGACGAAGTGACGTTGGAGGAGCTCGAGGAGAAGGACACTACCGAGGAAGACTGGATCGCGTTGGTGGAGGCCGTACCCGCACTGAACGAGGAGCTCAAAGAGGGCAAAATCGTCAAGGGGATAGTCTATTCCGTCAACGAGAAGGAGGTCATCCTCGACGTCGGATTCAAGAGCGAGGGCACGATCCCCATCTCCGAATTCGCCAACTGCGCTGAAGTGAAGCACGGCGATTCATTCGATGTGTTTCTCGAGAAGATGGAAAACCAGGACGGCCTTATCGTACTTTCGAAGATCAAGGCGGATTTCCTCAGGGCCTGGGACGAGATCAAGGATTCCTACGACAGCGGCCACGTCGTCAGCGCAATCGTCGACAGGAGGATAAAGGGCGGTCTTGTCGTCAAGCTCATGGGCGTCGATGCATTCCTTCCCGGATCGCAGATCGCTCTCAGGCAGGTTCCCAATCTCGACGATATGCTCGGCGAGAGCCTCGACTGCAAGATCATCAAGCTCAACAAGAGGCGCCGCAACATCGTCGTTTCCCGCCGTGTAGTCCTCGAGGAAGAGCGTGAAGAAAAGAAGAAAACCCTTCTGGCCGAGCTCGAAGTCGGGGAGGAAAGGGAAGGAATCGTCAAAAACATCACCGATTTCGGCGCCTTCGTCGATCTCGGCGGTATCGACGGCCTTCTTCATCTTACCGACCTTACATGGGGCCGCGTGAGCCATCCTTCGGAAGTCGTCGCTATAAGCGACAAACTCAAGATCAAGATCCTCGATTTCGACCGGGAGAGGGAGAGGATATCCCTCGGCCTCAAGCAGCTCACTCCGTATCCCTGGGAAGGAGTCGAAGCCCGCTATCCCATCGGGAATAAGATGCGCGGCAAGGTCGTTTCGATTACAGACTACGGCGCATTCGTCGAGCTTGAAAAGGGCATCGAGGGCCTCATCCACATCTCCGAGATGTCATGGACGAGACACGTCAAGCACCCATCCAAGGTCGTCGCCATTGGCGATACCGTCGAGGCTGTCGTCCTGAACGTAGATAAGGAGCACGAGAAGATCTCGCTTGGCCTCAAACAGCTCGAGCCGGATCCATGGAAGGCGCTCGAGAGCAAGTACCCTCCCGGTACAAGGCTCAAGGGCAAGGTCCGGAACCTTACAAACTTTGGAGCCTTCGTCGAGATCGAGGACGGGATCGATGGACTGGTCCACATCTCGGACATGTCGTGGGCAAAGAGGATCCGCCACCCGTCGGAGATGGTCAAGAAGGGCGATGACATAGAGGTGGTCGTCCTTGAGATCGACAGCGACAAGCGGCGAATAAGCCTCGGCATGAAGCAGACGCGGGAAAACCCATGGACCGAGCTCGCTGGCGAGTTCAGCATCGGTACCGAGACAAACGGCGTCATCACCCGTCTCCTCGACAGGGGAGCGGTTGTTGAGCTGCGTGACGATGTCGAGGGATTCGTGCCCCTCTCGCACCTCGGTGTAGAGAATATGAAGAAGCCCACCGATTTCTTCGAGAACGACATGGAGCTTCCGCTCAAGGTCATCAAGGTCGATCCGCAGAACAAGCGCATAGTCCTCAGTGTGAACGCCTTCTTCGAGGGCAGGCCTGCGACCGAGATTGCCGAATACAGGGATGCTCATCCCCGCATGACCGTCGAAGAGCCGGAAGAGGCGGAGACCGAGCCGCCCTCTGATGAAAGGCCTTCTGATACGAAGATGGACGACTATGACGATGTTGAAGATATCGATGTCACAGCCGAGGATGCCGCTCCGGCATCAGAGTCCGGGGACACCGAAAAAGCCGTCGTCGAGGAGCCGGTAGCGGAGGAGCCTGCTGAAGAGGCGCCCCCCGCTGAACCTGTGTCCGACGAACCGGAAGCCCCGGTCGCTGAGGAGCAGGAGGAAGCGGAGGAGCCTGCTGAAGAGGCGCCCCCCGCTGAACCTGTGTCCGACGAACCGGAAACCCCGGTCGCTGAGGAGCAGGAGGAAGCGGAAGAGCCTGAAGATAAAAAGGGGACCGAATAAATAGTCTCCCTGACTATCTATGCAGTTCGATGAACGGAAGTGAGGGTGGTTTGCCACCCTCACTTCATTATCAGCCTCACGGAGACAGGTATTGAAGAGAAGCAGTGAAGAAGCAAGGCCGACATTCTCGATCACAACACTCGGCTGCAAGCTGAACCAGTACGAATCGGAATGCATACGGCAGGTGCTCGTAGGAAAGGACTGGGAATTCAGGAGCTTCGGCGAGAATGCTGATTACTACATCATCAATACCTGTACCGTGACAGGCAAAACTGACTCCCGATGCAGAAACGCAATACGAAGGGCCAGAAAGGCTGCTCCAGATTCGACCATCATTGTCACCGGCTGCTACGCAGAGACCCAGGCCGGTAGCCTCAAGAAAATGGTCGAGACCGACCTTGTCATCGGTAACGAGGGCAAGGATTCGATTGTAGGCATCATCGAGAAACTGGCAGGCCGTGATATCCCGGGCCAGCCATCCGAAGGATTGGGATGCTACGATATAGCGGAGTTTCACGGGCACTCGAGGGCGTTCATAAAGATACAGGAGGGATGCGACGCGTCATGCACCTACTGCATCATTCCCAGGGCAAGGGGAAGGAGCCGGAGCGTACCGTTCGAGCGTGTCCTGGGGCAGGTGAAGAAGCTCGAGGAAAACGGCATCGATGAAATCGTCCTCACGGGGATCCACATCGGAAGGTACGGAAAGGATATCAATAACGGGCCGACGCTCGATGGCCTGTTGGAGTCGATCCTCGCGGAGACTCGCAGCCTGAGGATAAGGCTCAGCAGCATCGAAGTGAACGAGGTAACGGAGGGACTTCTCCGTCTCATATCCGGGACGGACAGAATGGCGCCGCATCTCCACATACCCCTTCAGAGTGGTGATGATTTCATTCTCGACGCGATGAACAGGCCTTACGACACAGCATTCTTCAGGAAAAGGATCGAAGCTGTCAGAGAGCTCTCCGGCGGCATCGGCATAGGCACCGATATCATAACCGGATTCCCGGGAGAGGACGACGCCAGTTTCAGGAGAACCTTCGAATTCGCCAGATCGCTTCCGCTGACCTACTTTCACGTATTCTCGTTCTCGAGGCGTCCGGGAACTCCTGCCGAGACGATGGACGGCCAGGTCGATCCGGATACCCGGAAAAGCCGCAGTCGGAAACTGATCAGGCTGGGAAAATCAAAGAAGAGGGAATTCATGAAATCGCGCACGGGAAGCCGCGAAATCGCCGTGATCCAGGGAAAGGCCAGACGTTACTCGCGTTTCTCGACCGCTCTTACGGGCAGCTACTGCGAAGTGAGCGTAGATTGTCCTTCGACGCTCAACGGAAAGCTCGTTCCTGTCGACATAACGCATTACTCCAGGGGCAGGCTTTACGGAAGGCTCGGATCATGAGACCGAAGAAGGTCTACCTCGAGTGCTTCGGTTGCCAGATGAACGCTTTCGACACGGAAGTACTTGAATCGATGCTCGAGGGCGAAGGATTCGTGATATCTAAGGATCCGTCGGAAGCGGACGCCATCCTCGTCAACACCTGCAGCGTCAGGGAGAATGCCGAGAGGAGGGCGATAGGGCGGCTCAACGACCTCTCCAGGCATAAAGGTGCAGTCCTGGCCGTCTGCGGTTGCATGGCACAGAGACTCGGCGACAGGCTCTTCGAACTCGTAACGGCGCTCGATATCGTCGCCGGGCCGGACAGCTACGCAGCGCTTCCTTCCGCAATTTCAGCGGCCGTCTCGGGAGAGGGGAGAAAAGTCCTGGTCGAGAAGGACGGCTCTGTCACTTACAGGCTACGGAGCGTTTCGGGCTCTTCGCCTTCCCGTTATCTTTCCATAACTCGTGGTTGCGAGAACTATTGTTCGTACTGCATCGTACCCTATGTCAGGGGAACTTTCCGGAGCAAGGACGCCTGTGCCGTCATCGAGGAACTCGGTCTCCTTGAAGCCTCTGGAACGAAGGAAGTCACGCTTCTCGGCCAGAATGTGATGGCCTACCGTTCAGAGGATTGCGGATTCGTCGATCTACTCGGCAGGATACTCGAAGAGACAGATATCGAAAGGATCAGATTCCTCACGACGCACCCCAGGGATGTCGACAACGGGATATTCACCCTGATGGCGGAAACAGACAGAATATGCCCTCACATACACCTGCCTTTCCAGGCGGGAAGCGACCGGATCCTGTCGATCATGAACAGGGGGTACACGAGTTCAGTATATCTCGATATCATCGACAGGGCGAGGGCGCTTCGCCCCGATATCGCCTTCACCACCGATATAATCGTGGGATTTCCGGGAGAGACGGAGGACGACTTCGAGGAAACACTCGCTATGGTCGAGAAGGTCAGGTTTGACTCGGCTTTTACATTCAAGTACTCCCCGAGAGAAGGGACGAAGTCTGCCGGTCTCGAGGACGACGTGCCCGTCGAGGTGAAGAAATCGAGGCTCGAGACCCTTAATACCACAATACAGCGAATCAGGATGGAGATCGTTGCAGCCCGCATCGGATCGGTCGAAGAAATCCTCCTTGACGCTCGAGTCATAAAGGGGGAATATCAGTTCCTGAAAGGAAGAACTCCGCATTTCAGGAACGTGCTTGTCGAATCGGAAAACTGGAACCCCGGGGATACAGTAAGCGTAGTTCTGAGGGAACTGAGTAACTTTACTTTTATCGGAGAAGAGATTACGGGGAGGTAACAGGCGTGTGGATCATAAGAGGGATTATACTCCTTGTCGGCGTCATCGGTCTCGTGTGGCTGGGGACGCTCAACGCCGGATCGAAACTAACCTTTCGATTCTTCAACTGGACCTACTACGACCTTCAGCTCAACGTCATCCTGGTCGTGACATTCATCGCCGGAATGCTCATCTGGGCTATCGGAGCATGGATCAGGGAAGCCCAACTCCTCCTCCGTATCGGCAGGGAAAAGAAGAATTGCCGGAAGCTGCAGGATGAGCTCGAGGCCCTGCGTAACCTTCCCCTGGAGGAAGAAGCGGAAGAGGTCCTGCCGGAGGACATGCCCTGACAGGAGCAGCATCGTATGGATACCTTAAATATCAGAATCATTGTAATCGTCGTACTTGCCTGCGCCGTTTTGCTGCTCTCCGTGATAGTCCTCCTTCTGAGGAAGAAACGGAGCAGGGCGAGGCGCAGCAGATATATCGAGGCCCTCTACGCATTGATCGGCGGAAGGAAGAACGACGCATACAATCTTCTGGCATCAGCGGTACGAAACGGCGAGGACGATGTGGACGCCTATATACAGCTCGGCGACCTGATGCGTGAGAGGGGCCAGGCAGAGAAGGCCCTCCAGCTGCACCGGGGACTTACTGTCAGGCCCGGCCTGACCTTTGATGACGAAAAAGCCATTCAGCTTTCCATAGCGGAAGATCTCGCCGCACTGGGAAAGACCGAGCGGGCCATTGCCGCTCTGGAAACGGTGAGGAAGAAGAGGAGGGATGCCGACGTGCTGGCAGCCATCCACAGGCTCTACCATATCCGGGGGGATTTCGATAGCGCCTACGGCGCCCTCCGGGAACTTTCCCGCATCGACGATTCCGTCACTCCCGGCATGATAGCGTCCTACCTGACATCTGTTGCCTGCGACCTGATCGAGTCGGGCGACAGTGCCAGAGGAGGAAAATACCTCGATAAGGCGAGGAAGGAGGACAAGTCCTGTACCGGAGCGCTATATTTCAGTGCCGGTCTGGCAATGGAGAATGAAGACCTCGACAGGGCGGTAAGGTGGTGGGAAGATCTACTCTCTATCGATATGGGCTATTTCCCTGAAGTCGCGGCTAGGCTGGAGAAGGCCCTCTTCGAATCAGGGAGGTTCGACGAGCTCGAAGGCATTCTTTCCAGGCTGCTTTCTGAATATCCGTCCGACTCTCTGCTTCTCTCATCGCTCGCCGGATTTTACGCAAAGAAAGGTGAGATATCGCGCGGTATCGACCTGCTCGAAAACGAGAGAGGAAGGATAGCGGGCAACAACAATCTTACAGTTTCTCTGGCGTCGCTTTATATCAAGAACGGCAGAATCGATGAAGCGCTCACTGTGCTCGAAGAGAACGACAGGATCACGCCAGCCACGGGCAGCTGGAAATGTGACAGTTGCGGTAAAACGTACGGGACCAGACTTGGATTCTGCAGGACATGCTGCAGTTTCGATTCCATTCGAAAAGATGAGACCACTCAGTAAGGCAGTCATGATCGTGGCCGTTGCAGCGGCCTTTCCGGCAGTGTCGCCGGCCGGTGTCGACGGCGCCGGCCTGAGGACCATCCGTGGCCTGTTCAACCGCAAGGAGTACAGGAAGGCCGAGAAAAACCTGCGGGAAGAACTTCCAGGTATGCGGGGCAGGACCCGGTACCAGGCGAGGCTGATACTGGCTGATCTGAGAACAGATACCCGCGGAGCAAGCATCATACTCGAGGATATTATTAACGCAGGCGATGACAGGGAGGCCCTTAAAGCCCGCGTCGAACTCGCCAAGCTCAATTACGCAACAGGAGAATATCATCAGACCATCAGGCTCCTCGAAGGCATACGAGCCGAAGGAAGGGGGAGCATCAAATACGAGGCCGTCTATTTCAGAGGGCTGGCGAGAAAACAGCTCGGCGATCTCGACGGCGCCAGAAGAGATTTCGAGAGGATCGACAGGGGCGATTACCTCCACTGGAGTTATATTGCCCTCGCCGAGATAGACATCCGCTACGGCAGAATCAGCGAGGCTGTCGACAGGTACGAGACTATCGCGGCCGGTATCTCCAGCCCTGTTGCGGGTTTCCGCCTGGGTGAATGTTACGAGATGACCGGGGAGAGGGGAAAAGCCCTTCAGACATATAGGAACGTAGCGAGGAATTTCCCGGAGTCGCCGGAGGCACCGAAGGCCAGAGAAAAGGTCCTGATGATCCATTCCGCGCTGAAACAGCCCGGACCTGAAACAAGCAGGGAGGGAGGTGAAGAGGGAGAGACTCATCCCGCGGGGGCGGCTTCAAAGACAGACGGATCTCCGGGCTACACGCTTCAGTTCGGGGCTTTCAGCGAGAGAGAAAACGCCCATACGTTCATCTCCGATCTCGGCTCGAGGATAGACGATCTGCACATAGAGATAGCCGAAAGTGGAGGCAGCCTCTGGTACCGCGTTCGCTCCGGCAGATACGATACCCGTGAAGAAGCCGAAGAGGCAGCCCTCAAGGTCATGGAACGTACCGGCTACTCAAGCAAGGTCCTCCCCGTCGAATAGATGTCCTCGTCCAGGCTCACACCTCTCATGTCCCAGTACCGGGAGATCAAGGACCGTTACAGCGACGGTATCCTCTTCTTCCAGGTCGGGGATTTCTACGAGACATTCTATGACGACGCGCGTGAGGTCTCGCGTATCCTCAACATCGCCCTTACATCACGGGACAAGAAGAATCCCATTCCTCTCGCAGGAGTCCCGGTTCATGCCGCCGATGCGTATATCAGCCGTCTTCTCGTGGCGGGAAAGAAAGTCGTGGTCTGCGACCAGGTCGAAAAACCCGTAGAGGGGAAAAGGGTCGTCAGGAGACAGGTCACCGACGTGATCACTCCCGGGACATCTCTCTCGCCGGCCATGCTTCCCGACAACGAGAATAACTTCATCCTTTCCGCCATATCGGAGGGCGCCGGAATCGGCTGCGCGTTCATGGATCTCTCAACCGGAGAGTTCAACGCAGGCGAGGACGAGCCGGGATCTGTCGAAAGTATGATTGCCGGCATTCCGGTCCGGGAAGCGATCGTTCCGGAAGGCTCGGCTGAATCGGCGGAATTCACACGTGGTCTCTTTCCGGGCTGCCCGATCGATACTCCGCCCGCCTTCGAATTCGGAGAGGGAGAGGCGCGGCGCATGCTCACCGGCCACTTCGGTGTCCCGGAGCTTACATGTTTCGGCCTCGAAAAGGAACCTCTCGCCCTGTCGGCGGCCGGGGCTCTTCTTTCATACGTTAAGCAGCTCCGCAGAAGCGGTCTGGAACATGTGACGGCCATCAGGCGAATCGTCTCGGGTGACACGCTGTTTCTCGACCAGGAGACTCTGAGAAACCTCGAGATATTCGAACCGCTTCGCGGCAATACCGACGAAACGACACTGGTCCACCACATAGACAGGACGAGGACGGCCGCCGGAGGCAGGGAGCTCCGCGAATGGCTGATGAGGCCCTCGAGGGACATGCGCGTCATCGAGGGGCGACTCGACTCCATCGATGCGTTTACAGGCAACAAATCTGTCCTCAGGCGTCTGCGGGGCGTACTCGAGGGTATACCCGACATCGAGCGGATCCTCTCCAGGATAGCCACAGGCAAGGCAGGCCCGCGAGAACTTCTATCCCTCGCGTCCGCGCTCGAAAGGATTCCAGCCGTCGCCGGCATCTGTGATGAAATCAAGGCAGATACGATACGGAAAGCCGTATCGGACATGATCACTCCCGTCGAGGCAGCCGGACTCGTCGAGAAGAGCATCGTGCCCGACTGTCCGGCCCACATGAGAGACGGCGGATTCATCCGTCGCGGGTTTGACCCGGAGCTCGACAGGCTGATCGAAGATTCGGAGGGAGGTAAGAGCTGGATAGCCTCACTTCAGGTGACGGAACGGGAGCGGACAGGCATACCTACGCTCAAGGTCGGATTCAACAAGATATTCGGATATTACATCGAGGTGTCGAAGATCCACCAGGAAAAGGTGCCGGATGATTACATCGGCAAACAGACACTGGTGAACTCTCAGCGATACATAACCGGGGATCTCAAGGAAAGGGAAAGCAGTATCCTCACGGCCGAATCGCGGAGGGTCGAGATGGAACGCGAGATATTCGCCGGACTTTGCGCGGATATCGCGGCCGAGAGTGCCGGCCTGAGGAAGATTGCTGCCGCGGTCTCCCGAGTCGACATCCTCTCTTCCCTGGCAGACCTTGCGCTGGATAGAGATTACTGCAGGCCGGCGATGAACGATTCGCTCGATCTCGTCATCACGGGAGGCAGGCATCCCGTGGTCGAGAACCTTTCCGGAACTAACTTCATTCCCAACGATCTCGTTCTCAGGCCGGACGAGAGCCAGCTTCTCATCATCACCGGACCCAACATGGGGGGCAAGTCGACTTATATCAGACAATCGGCCCTGATCTCGATCATGGCGCACATGGGCAGCTTCGTTCCGGCATCGAGAGTGGAGATGGGGATAATGGACCGGATATTCACGAGAGTCGGTTCGAGCGACAACCTCGCGAGAGGGCAGAGCACCTTCCTCGTCGAGATGGCCGAGACAGCGAGAATCCTCCACGGCTGCAGCTCGAGAAGCCTCGTACTTCTCGACGAGATCGGCCGGGGTACAAGCACGCTCGATGGCCTGAGCATCGCATGGGCCGTCACCGAATATCTCGTAGAAGATGAAAGCAGACGGCCCAAGACACTCTTCGCCACTCATTACCACGAGCTGACCGATCTGGCCGCGAAGTTCATCCGGATCCACAACGTCAGGATCGCCGTAAAGGAATGGGGCGATTCAATAGTATTCCTCTATCATGTCGAGGAGGGAAAGAGCGACAGGAGCTACGGTATTCACGTAGCAAAACTTGCCGGACTTCCATCCAGCGTGGTCGACAGGGCAGGTAAAATCCTCGAAATGCTGGAAAGAGATACCACCGGACCCGATACGGGTTCGATCTCCGTTGAAAGGCAGATGAACCTCTTTCATCCGGCCAATGAACTGCGCGACAAGCTCAACTCTTTGGAAATAGACCACTTGACTCCGATTCAGGCACTCGAGTTTCTCGCAGGGCTGAAGGATATCATCAGCAGAGACGAGAATTGACCCCGAATGGCTTGATTTTTGCTGATTTTCCTGCGGGAAACCGTGTTTCAGGGTAATATTCCGGAGGGAAAAGTGGAGGCGGCCAAAATAGCCATTCTGGGCGGCGGTGAGGACGAGCTGAACATCCTCAGTGAATATCACAGAGACTCCGGATTCGAGATCATCGGCATCTACGATCGCGATCCGAGGGCCATCGCTATGGAAGTCGCCGAGATCATAGGCGTATCAGTCTACATCGACAGGTCCTTTCTCCAGGCCTTCCAGCAGGCGGACTATGTCGTCGTCTCGGGAAGGGGCGGCCCCTACAACGAAGAGATCGGTATGCTCTCCCGCGCGGGCGTGAAGATACTCAGCCCTTCTGAAGCGGCTTCGGACATGGCAGACAGCACAGCCGGGAAGGAGGAGGAACCTTCCGAAAGAAATCCGTGGCCGAAACATCTCGAACAGGCTCTCCAGTATATAAACAGGATAACGGACCGTGACAGGCTGTTAAAATGGCTCCTCGAGATATCGGTCAGGGCTGTCGAGGCCTCATCCGGCTCCATAATGCTGCACTCCGAGCAGACCGGAGAGCTCTATATCGGGTACGCAATTGGTCTCAGTGACGTGGTGATCTCGAGCACGAGACAGAAGATAGGTTCAGGGATCGCCGGAAAGGTAGCCGAGACGGGACAAGCGATACTCGTACACGATCTCGTCGACAATCCGCTGTACAGGGACGGGAGAGAGAGGGAAAAGATCAGCAGCTCGGTATCGGCCCCCCTCGCGGTCGGCGAGACACTGATCGGAGTACTCAATGTATCGACCAGTGAGGGCGAGCGAAAGCTCGAGGAAAACGACCGGGGTACGATAGAGCTTCTCGCGTCAAAGATATCTCCGATCCTCGCGCAGCATCTCAGGATCGACACGGAAAAGATACGGGACACGGAATTCAGGATCAGGAATTTTATCGAATCGCTCTTCCAGAGAGACATCGAATTTCATGACAAGTTCCTCTTTCTGTGCCGAGCGCTGGCGGATATCCTTTCCGCCGATACCGTCACGATCTATACGGCCACTGACGAGGGTGACTGGCTCATCCTGGGCGGAAGCGACCAGCAGATACATGACGGTGGAAGGGCGCCACGCATCCACTGTATAAAGGGAAGCCTCGCCCGTTCCTATATCAACAGGGAAGAGGTGATGATGACCGAGGCGAACCACGATGCCGGCCTCATGATCTCGGAACGAAGGGACGCCATAACATCCATATACATTCCGCTAGAGCACGATGACCCCCTGGGCGTGGCACTCTTCGAATTCTCGAGTCTCGATTCGCTTGAGAATTTCCTGAAGATAAAGGACGTACTGCGTTTCCAGCTCGGCTTCTTCGTCTATACTCAGCTGAGAGAACTTCGACAGGCCCGCAAGATGTACAGCCTCGAAGACCTCTCCAGCCTGACGCCGGCACTCATGGGAGCACCAAGTCTCAGAGACAAGATAATAATGCTTCCCGAGCTCATCTCGCCTATCATCGGCGCAAGCAGGGGCAGTTTCCACTTCATCGGCACGAGCGAGGAAGAGAAGTCGTATCATGGATTCCCTGAGGATGAACAGGAATGGTCTGCCCTCAGGACCTGCGATGAGCATATGCTTACTCGTGCGCTGGATAAGAATAAACCGGAATGCATCACTTTCCTGTCGAGAGATATCGGAACGTACGACAATCCGCCACCTTACAGGTCCCTCGTGATCTATCCCTTCATCGGTGCGAGGGAGTTCAAAGCATATTTCATCGGTTACGACCGTGTTCCCGGATCACCCCTCGATTCCTCGATCTTCG
Source organism: Candidatus Krumholzibacteriota bacterium (assembly GCA_030613345.1). Lineage (GTDB taxonomy): Bacteria > Krumholzibacteriota > Krumholzibacteriia > Krumholzibacteriales > Krumholzibacteriaceae > JAUWCL01. Next base: position 1,553 of record JAUWMD010000014.1, on the reverse strand, counting down.
GTACGTACGAGCTCGATCTCCTCTCCAGGATCTCTGAGATAATCCTTCCCATCCTTCATGACAGCGGAGTAGAAAAGAAAGACAGAAAAGCTAGCTCCTTCGACGATCTTCTCCGGTCCAACCAGAAGATACTGCTCGAAAGGCTGAACGAGGAGATAGAACGGGCCGAGAGATATCACCACGGATTCATCGTCACCCTATACAGGATAAACGGCCTTAAAGAGAACCTCAGGACTGACTACAACACTACACTCGAGATCATCAATGAATTGAGTGTAGGAATCAGAAAACAGGTGAGAAAGACTGATTATTTCTCGTGGATCGAGCCGGAGATCTTCGCAGTGATCTCGCTGGAAAGCCATCACAGGATCGAGTTCCTCGAACGACGCTTGCTCGATTTAATAGAGACGGCCTTGAAGAACAGGAACCTCTATATCGAGAACGAGATATTCCCCGAGAGCGCATATGCCTTGTATCCAGGTGGCTCCGAGACATCCGCTGAACTCATCACCGAAGCGAAAAACCGGTTCTGATCCTCAGACTGACGCTTCATTCACCGTTGCCATCACGCAAAATACTGTGGTATCTTTATGTTTCGGAAGGCCCCCGCCACAGGGTGCTCCGTATGTTCGCTATACGTATCCGTATTAACGACAGGGTGTTACTGTGGGCAGAATCCGAAAACTCACGCCCGAGACTACTGGAAAGATAGCGGCAGGCGAGATTGTCGAGCGACCGTTCAACGTAGTCAAGGAGCTGGTCGAAAACTCCATGGATGCCTCAGCGAAGAGGATCGTACTCGAGTTAGAAGGCGGAGGGAAGCGTTCGATCAGGATCGACGACGATGGAACGGGTATCGCCGCGGAGGATATGGCAAAGGCGGTCGAGAACTACTCCACCAGCAAGATAACGAGTATCGAGGATATCTACAGGGTGCGATCACTCGGGTTCAGGGGCGAGGCCCTTGCAAGCATCACCGCGGTCTCCAGGTTGACCATCCGATCGATGGAGGAGGGGGCGGAGGTAGGGCGCGAGATGTACTGGGTAGCTGGCGAGATCCGGAGCGACGGCCCGTTCGTGAGGACCAGCGGTACGGAGATTATTGTGGAAGACCTCTTCTTCAATCTTCCGGCGAGGAAGAAGTTCCTTTCATCAGACGCCTCCGAGACGAGAAGGATTACTTCCGCCATTCAGGGTTTTGCTCTCGCATGGCCGCAGACGGCATTTGTGATGCGTAGCAATGGGAGAGAGATCCTGTCCTTTCCTGCGGGTACTCTCGAGGAGCGTGTCGAAATGGTCCTTGGGGCATCAGTCTTGCCGCACCTCAAGTCGTTCGCAAAAACCGATGGCCGCATCGAAGTCGGCGGATACACGTCTATGCCATCGATGACAAAGGGGAACCGCTCGTCTCAGTTTATTTTCGTCAACGGCCGGGCCGTGAAAGACAGGCTGATCGGACATGCCGTCCGGCAGGCGTACCAGTCGATCATTCCCGGAGACAGGTTCCCGATCTTCGTCCTGATGCTCGACATCCCGCCAGGAATGCTCGCCGT
>JAUWMD010000027.1 GCA_030613345.1 Candidatus Krumholzibacteriota bacterium | reverse complement strand
CGGGCACCCCGGTGGGTGTGACCGTGATGATCGGGCTCATCGTCATGATGGCGGGGATCATCTCCCAGGGAATCGTCTTGCTTACCCTCTCGGAAGAGTACCTTGGACGCGGCGGGAATCCCTTCGATGCAGTGATGGCCGCGGCGCCGGTCCGAGTGAGCCCTATCCTGATGACTCAGCTGACGACGGTCATAGGCCTGGTCCCCCTGGCCCTGAACCTCGGCGAGGGAGGAGATATGCTCAAGCCGATGGCCATAGCGGTCATAGGGGGACTGATATACTCGCTGGTCCTTACCCTGTTCTTCCTTCCGGCCGCCTACACGCTCGTAAGGCGCAAGCCGCAGGAAAACCCGGGGGACACACCACAACCTGAAAAATCATGAGATCACGGCGGCCTGCAAGGCGATCATGGAATGGATTGCGTGCATCCGTCTTACAGGTACCTCACAGAATAAACGATAAATAGTTCTGCCGGTTGATCACCTGAAAGGTGGCTTCCGGATAGCTTCGTGCCCAGTCTTTCGGCGGGCGGACCGGTTTGTCGCTCCATTTGATCTCGTATCCGTTTAGCTCCTGCCCGAAGCTTTCGACGAGATCGATCTCCTTTCGGTCGTAGGTGCGCCAGAAATACGGATCCGCGAATCGCCCGGTGTATTCATTGCGTTTCATCCGCTCGCCTATGATGTAGTTCTCCCAGAGCATGCCGACGTCATCACGCAACTCGAGCGGATTGAAATTGTTGATCGCTGCGTTGCGGATGCCGTTGTCCCAGAAGTAGTATCGACGGCTCTTGGAGATCTCCTTGCGGAGATTCCGGCTGAACCCGGACAGACTGTAGATCACGAACGACTTTTCCAGCAGATCGAGGTAACGGTCGACTGTTTTCTTGCTCATCCCGAGCTGTGTCCCGAGCTCGGTCATCGAGACCTCAGAGCCTATCTGGAATGCGAGCAGCCGGACCAGGCGCATGATCCTGTCCGGCTTGCGGATACCCTCGAGCTGGAAGATGTCCTTGAACAGGTATGAGCTGACAAGCTCTCTCAGCAGAAGCTCGCGCCGTTTAATATCCGGGGTGAGCACGATTTCCGGATAGCTCCCGTACAGCAGCCGCATCTCGAGGTTCGATGCGGTTTCATGGGGCTTCTCAATCGAGCCGATCTCCATCTGGGAGAGCGGGTGCAGCCGGAGTGTAAACTGCCTGCCAGCCAGGGGCGCCCCGGTATCGCGGGCGAGACCGAACGCGGAGGAACCCGTGGCGACGATCCTGAGACCGGGCACATGATCGACCAGCAGCTTCAGGTTCAGCCCGATCTGATCCACATACTGGGCCTCGTCGACGACAAGCAGCGTGTGATCGCCGATAAAGGCCCTGAGTTTCTCGATCGACTGGCTCTCGAGATAGCTCCGCACGGTTATGTCCTCCCCGGAAACGAAGAGTGTGCCGCTGTCGGCGTTCCGGATCAGGTGCTCGAGCATGGTTGTCTTGCCCGCCCGCCGCGATCCGAAGATCAGGACCGCCTTGCCGGGCTCAATCAGCTCTCTCAATCTTGCCAGTTGTATTTGCTCAATATACATAAACACCTCACATATACTACTCTAGTTTATAATAATTAGGCTATTTGTCAAGCCCTGTTTCGGCAGAGGTCGTAAAATTGTCGGGACAATTATACGATGGGTCTAATTTTGGTCAAAGGCCAAAAGACCTGAAGGGCGACCTCGACGTACCGCATCTATGATGGATTCGGCCACCTTGCAGGTGTATTCTTATTCACTCATAACGGTCATGCTGAATCGAAGGGGAATCGTGGACAAGGACCGACCGAACCGCCTCATTTCCCTGGATGTCTTCAGGGGGCTTACCATCGCCGCGATGATCCTGGTGAACAATCCCGGAAGCTGGAGTCATGTCTACGGTCCGCTGCGCCACGCTCAGTGGCACGGCTGGACCTTCGCCGACACGGTCTTCCCGGCATTCCTGTTCATCGTCGGGGTGGCCATAGCCTTTTCATTCGGCAGCAGGCTCGAAAAGGAATCCAGCAGGCTATCCCTCTATAAAAAGATAATCCGCCGTACGCTCATACTGTTCGCGCTCGGCCTCTTCCTCAGCGGCTTCCCCTTCTTTGACCTGTCGACCCTGCGTATACCCGGCGTCCTGCAGAGAATAGCGGTCTGTTATCTCATCACCTCGGTGATATTCCTCAATTCAACGTGGAAGGGCCAGCTTGCCTGGGCGATCGGGCTGCTGCTCTTCTACTGGGCCATCATGGAATGGATACCGGTCCCGGGAGCAGGTGCCGGCCTGTACGAAAAGGGATCCAATCTGGCCAGCTATATAGACAGCCAGCTCCTTGCGGGCCACATGTGGCCACAGACAAAGACATGGGACCCGGAGGGGATCATCAGCACCATCCCCGCGATCTCAACGACACTGTTCGGCGTTCTGGCCGGACACTGGCTTAAGAGGGACAGAACGTCTCGGGATAAGACGATCTGGCTTCTTGTCATCGGCGGCGCGGCAGTGCTTGCCGGCGCGCTGTGGCATCTCAGGCTGCCTATCAACAAGAGCCTCTGGACCAGCTCCTACTCCGTCCTGATGGCCGGCCTGGCTGGAATATGTCTGGGCGTTCTCTACTATCTTGTCGATGTCCGCGGCAGAAAGAGATGGACCCAGCCGGCGCTTGTCTACGGCATGAACGCGATCACGGTCTACGTGCTGGCCGGGATCACGGCGAGACTGCTCTACCTGATAAAAGTCACCGGCGCTGATGGGAATACGCTAACCATAAAGACATGGATCTATGACACCCTGTTTTTATCCTGGCTGGGCGACATGAACGGATCCCTCGCATACTCGATCACCTTCATCATCGTGATCTATCTCTGCATGCTGGCGCTGTACAGGAAGAAGATCTTCATAAAGATATAGGGCGTGCTCCAGGGCCGGCGAGGAAGAGGCGGCACTGCCCCTTCAGGGACAGCCTCAAGGATGAGACTGTACCATATGGTTCGCATTTCCAGTCGTCGGTCTTCGCAACCTCACCCCCGCATTCTTGTAACCACGGCCATTTCATTTGGTTAACAAGGACGACCTTTGTGACGTAATGCTGGCCCCTTGCTTGCAAACGTACCGGTCAACAGCCCCTAGGTACACAGAACCAGGAAGGAGAATCGACGTGAATTTTCATCATGGAGCGATGACCAGATCTATCATGATACTGGGCATCATGGCCGCTGTGGCATTTACCGGCTGCAGCGATGAAACCGGCATAACCGAAGTGGGAGTGCCAGGAGCCGAAGTACTTATGACAGAGGACCCGCTTGACGGCGTCCTGAATTCCACGATGGACTATGCGCCGCCCGATCCGAACGAGAGGATCGACAAGCTGGCGGAGGTCCTCGGCCTCGACGAGGATCAGAAGGCAGCCCTTCTGGCGGCGTACATCGAGTTCCGTGAGGGTGTCGCAGCGATCAGGGAACTGGTCAAAGCTGGCGAGCTGACTTGTGAGGATGCCAGAGAGCAGGTTGCTGTTCTTCGTGAGGCATTTGAAGCGGAGCTTCAGATCATCCTTACGCCCGAGCAGTACGATCTGCTCCAGGAGATGCGGCAGAGCAGGGACAGGGATAGAATAAGGGATCGCGATTCCTACGAGCGCTGGGTAGCCTGGCTCACGGAGATCGGATGCGATGAGGATCAGACAGCGGCGGTACTGGCTGCCCTGGATACATTCCGTACCGGGATCTTTGATCTTCACGAGCAGGTCAAAGAGGGAACGCTGACATTGGAAGAGGCCAGGGTGGCCGCGCAGGCACTCCGCGCCGAATTCGATACAGCGCTTCAGGCCATCCTGGCTCCCGAGCAGTACGAAGCTCTTCAGGAGCTCCGTCCGGATTGCGATGGGAAGCAGGGCAAGTAATCGCACTGCGAGATAGATCGCGGTTATTATAGAAGGACCGGGGAGGTCGATTCCTCCCCGGTCTTTCTGCAGGATCCAAGCTGAATCAAGCGCTCGCCCGCTTCCCATTCATCGGTGTTCAAAATCCTTCTTAAATGGACGGCACAGAACGTGCGTAAGTCAGTGAGATGATGGATTGCATTATTCCAGAGGAGGAAAGTCATGATTTCGTGTAAAAGAAGTATCCGCCTGCTCGCTTTTCTGACCATTGCCGCCGCGGGATTGTCGTTCGTGTCCGGATGCGGGGACGATGACTCTGCCGTCAAGCCGGACCCGGTAGATCCACCGACGGTAACGATAGAGCTTGTCGCAATCATCGCGAGTGTCAGTGATGGCAACAATCTGCTGGGCGGGAATATCGAGGTGGGCAACCATATCACCGGCACCTACACGTACGATCCCACGGCAGAGGACGAAAACGCTCTCGCAACGTTGGGAGATTACAGGCATGATTCCTCGCCGTATGGAATTTTCCTCGATATCAATGGTTACAAGTTCGAGACAGATCTGGATAATGTGGATTTTCTCGTGGAGCTTACCAACGATCACAGCACGCCTCCGAGAGACAATTATCTTCTCCGCAGTTATAACAACGCTGATGTTCTGCTTAACTTGTCAGTGGACCATATCTCCTGGCAGCTGGATGATCCCAACGCGATCAAATTGACAAGCACGGATTTGACCTCCGAACCTCCGGTCCTTGCCGGCTGGACGTCGACTTTCGGTCTCACGATCACAGGATTTCAGACTGACGATACGTTCAGGACCTTCTCGATCAGGGCCCATGTTTCGACGGTATCGAAGGTCGAGTAAGTCTCCGGGACAAGAAACTCGAGGCAGCGAAAAAGCACAGTTCTACTTGAGCCGAAACGCCCGCGGTGACAAGGTTCATCGCGGGCGTCGGCATGCCTGGCAGCGATTGCCGCAATATATGACTTGTGCCGTTCGCACCGCTTTCCAGGCCCTGCTGCGGGAATATACGCCCCCGCAACCGGCCTTAACCGGAAAGATTCCAACCGAAACTAATGGACCGGAATTTGCTTGATAAAGATAGACTAACAGCAACCGGTACATATAATTGAGAAGTGCTCGGTAATCAGGCTACAATCAGAGAACAAGGGAGAAATAATGAGGAAGTACAGACTATCCGCAATCCTGGCAATAATGAGCATCATACTGCTGCTGCAGGTTGCAGACAGTATGGCAGAGGAAGCATCATGCAAGTCGGATGAATATGAAGTGATGTCGCTGCTTATCAGGGAACAGTACGACTCGGAATTCAGCCTGATACTGATCAACCGCGACACTGAATCATGGTGCCTGCGCGAGCAGCTGGACTTCCTCCAGAGGCAGTGGCCAAAGCTTAAAAGCGAGACGATAGATTCTCTCATAATCAATAACAGCGGCGCGACATATCCACTCGCTGAGAGCTTCCGCGTCCCCGTCGAATACCGGCTCGTATCCGACCATGAGTACCGTAAGGCCCTGCGCGGCGATACGGATCACTCCGGGGGCGAGACGCTCGAGGCGGGCGGCGAGCTCGCCGCTTCCGGGACGGAAGTATACACTGCGATAAGCGACGCTACTGAACCTGACTGGGATAACTTCGACAGGGTATTCCCCGATGCCCAGGGATACCTGACATTCTCGAGAGTCGGGTTTGATTCCGGGTGTACACAGGCCCTGGTGATATTCTCCAACGCCTATCGGTGCAGCGGAGCCCGGCTCAGGCCCGCAACACGAAAGATAGCCTGTTTTAGTAAAAGAAACGGAGCCTGGGAGCTGGTCGGGGTATCGCGCGGCATAGACGCGATGGATTGATAACCGGCTTCGCCGGGCCGGACAGCGCTTAACACAAGGAGGGACCATGAAGATCACGGTCATCGTTTCGTTAATAGTCTTGATGTGCCTGTTGTCGGGATGTTCGGATTCCGACACCGGGACAAATCCCGCGAGCGCTCCCGACACACCTGCGGGATTGTCCGTTACTGATACAGGGCTGGCAAGCCTGACCCTATCCTGGGACGCCTCCGGTAATGCGACCGAATACAATCTATACAGGTCGGAAAGCGCATCGGGGACTTTCCACCTGATATATCCTGGTGCAGCAACGGAACTTGCGGATTACAATCTCATCTGTGGCACGACGTACTATTACCAGGTCAGTGCCGAGAATTCCACCGGTGAAAGTGATCGTTCCGCTGCCGTAAACGGGACTACCGGCATACCCTCGGGTTACACGGTCACGGGATCGCCGTCCGGAGCCGTGGACTATACATTCAATTATCTTGATGATTTCAACGGCCATCCCCGCTATCAGTCCGACCCTGTCAGGCTGTGGATAGTCGTTCCATCCGGAGGCGATCAGGCCGGGCTGTGGTGTTTCTACGACCAGATTGAGGGGATGAACCTGTTCTACAACGCGGCCGCTTCGGATTATCCTCCCCCGTCGGGCTGGTATACCGTTCTTGGGGACGGCAGGACAACGATACACCTGGCGCCATTCTAGCGACAGGGAAAGCGGTGAGTGCTGAGTCGTCGCATGTCGTTCGCATGCAACAGGGGGCGGGGCTTGGGCCCCGCCCCCTGTTGCTGTTTCCGTTTATCGTTCCTCATGGATTGTCAAAATAGGTCGTCATTGGCACGAACTCCGGCGTCGGGCATATCGCCAGGTGAGAGCCTGCCGCGAACCTGTAATACGGATCCGTGAATTCCTCACCGTCGACTCCGATGATCCTGAACTCATCGACCAGCTGCCAGACGCAGTAGACGATGTTCCTGTTGTCGGGGCACGAGATCGTGAACGATTCCTCTACAGTCTCCTCCTCGCTGACAGTAAGGGACGTCGACGATGAATACGAGAACTCGGTGCGAAGAGTCGCCGAGAATGTCACGAAGAGGCCGCCGCTGGCGGAAACCTCCATGCCGATCGACATGCCGAACTCCTCGGCCTGGGTCCGTTCCACGCCCTTCGTCGTCGATCGCGTCACGGTGACAGAGGTGCTCCCCGAGTACCGTTCGACGACACCGAGCCTCACCCAGTAGCGGATGTGCTGCAGGTAGGGTGCAGACGAAAGCGGGTTGCAGCCCATGTATCCCGTGCTGGACGGGATGTAGGTGACGTCGGTTATCAGTGAATCCTCATGGGTGACGATCGTGTCGCTTTCCACGAGCTTTATCCTGTTGGGACCGGGGAAGGTCGGGTAGAACTTGCAACTGAAATCGCAGCCGCCGGTATCGCAGCACCAGCCCGGGGCCGGCCAGATGCTGTCGGCTGACGCGACATAGTTCGACAGCGGGACGGTCTTGACTACCAGCTCCATCGATCTCTCGGGAACGGGCCCGGAGTAGTACGTCGGTTCGGGGATGGGCGGCCTGTCAAGGACCTCTTCAGGTTCCTCGGGCGCGACAGCGTCATCACCGCACCCTGCGGCGATAACCAGCACGAGACAGATCATTGCTATCATTATGGTCTGCGACGCCTTCATCATAGCTCTCCCTTGCCTGTATTGAGTGTGAAACTGATGTTGACCCCTCTGCTTGACACGATCCAATTCTGAAGCCGGCGCCCGTTTCCTGTCAGCTGAAATGATTACAGCAAGTTCGAGAATTCGGGGCTTTCACTGCCGCTGCGTCGCGGGCGACACACCGCGATTAACGTCCCTCTTGAACGATGTCATTGCCGCTGGTATCATCGGCGAAGTATCGAAACAGCTATCAAGCGGGTTTCCAGAAATATGTGTTGAATTCAGGATCCGGGAGGTCCGGTTAATGGTCAATCTGTTCATATATATGGCGATCATCGTCAGCGGGGCATCGGTCCTGGCGATCGAACTGATCGGCACGCGGATAATAGCTCCTTTCTACGGGGCGAGCCTCTACCTCTGGTCGGCGCTGATCAGTGTCACGCTCGCCGCGCTTAGCTGCGGCTACGCGATCGGCGGCCGGTGGGCCGACCGGAAAGCGAGCCTGGGCCGTTTCTGCACTATAATCGGCATGGCGGGGTTGTGGATCGCCGTCATCCCATGGCTGCGCGTACCCGTGTTCGCCGCCGCCTCAGCGATGGGACTTCGGTCGGCTGTTCTCGCTATCGCGTTGGTGCTGTTTTTCCCGCCTCTCGCGCTTCTCGGCATGGTAAGCCCATACGCGATCCGGTTGAAGGCGTCGAGCCTCGATGTAGTGGGGCGAACAGCCGGAAACCTCTATGCGGTCTCCACGATCGCGAGCGTCGCCGCCGCCGTTGCTACCGGGTTTTTTCTCATCCCGAATATCGGGGTGAACCGCCTCGTCTTTCTGACCGGCGTGCTGCTTCTGGCGACCGCCCTGGCCGGTCTCGCGATACGTCGCAGGTGGGCCGCGACGACAGCGCTTCTGATCCTGCTGGTGATCGCATGGAAGCCGGGGTTTCATGCGGCGTCCAGGCAGGAGGCGGCGGATCCCGGGAAAGGGCTGATCGCCGTGGAGCAGAGCGCCTACGCTGAGATCCGCGTACTGGACCTGGCCGGCTTCCGCTACATGTTCATCGACGGGAGCATGCACACCGGGGCGGATCCAGCCACCTGGAACTCCTGCTTCGAGTATGTCAACGTGCTGGATATTCCAAGGGGATTTTTTGAGCGGCCCGGAGAAATGCTGCTGGTCGGGCTCGGCGGCGGGTCGATCGTGAAAAGCTACGCCCGGGAGGGCTGGCTGGTGGACGCGGTGGAGATCGACCCGGTCGTGACACGGGTGGCGCGCGAATATTTCGGGCTCGAAGAGGCCGAAGCACGGGTCCACGAGATGGACGGCAGGCAGTTCCTGCTCACCCACGACAAGACCTGGGATGTTATCATCATGGATGCCTTCGGCAGCAGTTCGATCCCCTTTCACCTCGTGACCGTCGAAGCCTTCGGCCTGGTCCGGTCACGCCTCTCGCCCGGAGGAGTCCTCGCGATGAACATCCAGGCCATCGGCTGGGACGATAAGATCATCACCTCGATAGCGGCCACGGTCAGCCGGCAGTTCGAGCACGTCGCAGTGCTCCCGATAGCCGAACCGCCCGACCAGCTAGGCAACCTGATCCTTCTCGCGTCGAACCGCGAACTCGTCCTGAGAGAGGAGCTGCCGCCTCCGCTGGACCGCTTCAGTCCGGAATACGACCGGGTTCATGCCTGGGACAACCGCTTCCAGGTCGATGCTGCGGGGGTCCGGGTGCTGACGGACGATCTGAACCCGATAGACGTCTGGTCCGAACGAGTCAATCTCGCCTCGAGAAAAGATCTGCACGATTATTTCGGTAACAGGGGAATCGCCTGGTAGGCAGCGCTCAGTCGCCGCGCATCGGCTTGATCTCACCGCTCTCCAGGAGACGTACGGAGTGCCCTTCCAGGATATCCGGGATCCCGCGAGCGATCTCGTCCGTACTCTCTGCGACCAGGACGAGGATGCACGGAGTCCTGTCTTCCAGCTCGCCTATGGCGACACCGGTCACGCCGGGAATCGCCATCAGTACGCCGGCGTGAGCCTCCATCACTGTCTTGATATCGCGTGGCTGCATCGTGTTCCCGCTCTCATGAAAAGGGACCCGCCCGGTCGTTGCCGGACGGGTCCCTTGATATCGAATGCTGTCCGGTTATCCGGACATGAAATACGATCAGTTGCCGACCATCGTTGCGCCGAAGAAATCAAGCACCTCGTCGATCGGATTTGCCACCGCAATAGATCTGCTGCCCGCGAACAACAGGCCGACCGCACTCGGATCGGTAGTGACGTCCTCGACCAGCAGGGATCCGGAGTCGCCGCCGCCAAGGAACTTGCTCGCTCTGTTCGTTATGAGGATCTGGCCCGTGAAGGTCCTCGTGAACGCAGCCCCGCCGGCGCACTCGTTATCATAAGCGATACTGACCGTCGCGTTGAGTCCACTGACCGAGCTTCGCGCCAGACCTGTCGTACGGCCGCTTTTCTTGACGTCCTGCCCGATATATGCGTCCACAGTCGTCGCTGAGAGCGTGCCGATCTCGAGGATCGCGCCGCTGGGATCGACCATGCCGGCTATTATATTCGCGCTTGAACAATCGACATTGTTGCCGGGAAGCGAACTCGTCACGACTAGAGTCGCGACATTCTGCGCGGCGTCGGCGTTGCAGCCGACGTCGATCAGACCGGGCTGGATGATGTAATCGCCCGTTGTTGCGACTCTGCCGTTGCCGCCGGAGACGATATCGGCCTCGAACACATGATAGTTGCTCAGTATCCGCTTGCTGCCGCCGACCTGGATCAGTGAACCGAGCGTACCGCCGCAGCAGTAGCCGTTGGCAAGGTCATAGCGCCAGCCGCCCGACGTGCCGAGCTGGATCGGAGTATCCTGCTTGGCCTTGTGATCTACTTTGTCCGGTTTGGGCGGTTTGCTTGGCTTGCCCATCGCAACGATCTTGTCCGTGAGCAGCGGCCTGACCGGAATGCCGTCGATCTCGCGGGGGAGCTTCCCCATCGCGTCGTTCGTGGTAACCAGGATCATGATGGCAGGTCTGCCATCCTCGGTGAGCGTGGTGGCCGTTCCGATCACGTCCTTCTCCGCCATGAGCTTCGCGGTATGAAGGTTCTGAATGGCCATCACATCCTGGATCTCTCGGCTGGATGTGCTCATCAGACCAGTTGCAGATGAGCCCGGATCGGTGATGGAATCTTCCGTGCCGGAACATCCCCAGATTCCGACAAGAGCCAGAACGACACCGACCAGGACAAGCATCCGCCACCGTGACTGGGCAAATGAGAATCTCATCAAGCCCTCCTTCGTAGTGTGGGTGGGGTGAGAGGCTCTCGGAGGTTTTTCTCCTGAATCATCGAGCGGACCATAAACTCCGGGAGTCCCCCTGAGTGAATTTATGACCTGTATTTGTAGGCCATCTGGAATTAGATGTCAAGTTATTTATCGAAGCGGAGTTCGCCGACGCCCGGGTGTACCCGGGCCCTTTTAATATTCTCCAACGCCTGTCGGTGCAGCGTGCGGCATAGACGCAAGGGACTGATATTTCGCCTCACTGCTTTTTCTTCTGAACCGGGAATATGATCTGCACCTTGCCGACGAATTCACCCTCTTCGTTGGGAGAAGGGCTGCTGAGGTACTTTTCCATCATCGGGCCGGACAGCTCGTATCCATTCTCCTCTATCCATCCGGATACTTCAGAGTATGCTGCGGACATCTCTTCCGATCCGAAAGCTCCCTCGAAATCCTTCTTTGCGACTAATATGTGTTCCCATCCCTTCCTGCTGAGGGGGGGCTGTATTTCCTTGTCCTCAGGTACGGCCAGGCCGATCTCCCATTTCAGGGCTTCCTCGGCCGTGTCATGCGGCGAGTTCCAGTAGATGCCGAACGGCATCCCGGCCATGGGCAGGCCCTGTTTCCCCGCCTCGGTGTACAGCTTCATGAAGGCGTCGGGATGCTGCGTGTAGCTCCCGGTCATCTCCACGGCACAGTAGAAGAACGGCTCTATCTCGACCAGCTCGATATCTGTCTTTCCGGCCTCTTTGGTTGCCTTCTTGTCGTTTCCCTCCTGCGCCGCCAGCGGCAGGGCCAGAATCATTACAGCGGCGAAAACCGCTACAGGTAATGACAGCCTTCTCATCGCAACCCTCCTGAATTTCCCGTATCGTTCACCAATTTATATTGTGCGGACCATTATAATACTCGATCCTCGTCATTTACTATCCTTTTCAATGATGCCGGAGCACGGAGGGGGTGATCCCGGCGTTGAGTAAGGATATGTCTGGTCTGCGGCTGAATACTTGACAATAATTGTCAGAATATTGTATGATTTTAAGACATTTTTAAGCGGCAAAGACCATGAAACTACATCCATACTATATCAGGCAGGGGCAGGACGATGAAATTTCTCGTCTCCTTGTGGTAACATGACAAAGCTGATCAATTCTCGTTGAGTAGATTCGGAGTGCGCGTGTGATCGGTAAGATATTTTCTCAATACAAGATCGTTTCGGAGCTTGGCGGCGGTGGAATGGGCATCGTATACAAGGCCCATGATCAGAAGCTCGACCGTACTGTCGCGCTCAAGTTCCTGCCGCACCACCTGAGCCATACCGACACCCAGCGCAAGCGCTTCCTGCGCGAGGCACAGGCGGCGTCAGCGCTTGACCATCCCAACATCTGCACGATATACGACATTGACGAGACGGCCGACGGCCAGACATTCATTGCCATGGGCTACTGTGCGGGCGAGCCGCTTGACGCCGTTATCGCACGCCATGCTCTACCCATCGACAGGGCGGTGGATATCGCGATGAAGGTGGCGAGTGGACTGTCCAGCGCGCACAGCAAGGGCATCGTGCACCGCGACATCAAGCCCGCGAATATCATCGTGACCGACGATGGCGGCGTGAAGGTCATCGATTTCGGGCTAGCCAAGTTCACGGGGCAGACGGCGGTTACGCGCGAGGGGAGTACGTTGGGAACGGTCGCGTACATGTCGCCCGAACAGGCGCACGGTGGTGAAGTCGACCACCGCGTCGACATCTGGTCACTGGGGGCGGTACTCTACGAAATGGTTACCGGCACACGGCCCTTTTCGGGTGATCACGAGGCAGCCGTAATCTATCAGATCCTGAACGAAGAACCGGCCCCGGTCGTGTCACTTCGCGGGAAAACACCGGAGGCGCTCGCGACGATCATTCACCGGGCATTGGCGAAAGACCCCGCAGATCGCTTCGCGTCGATGAAAGAAATGGGCGCCGCGCTCGAAACGGCCTGTTCTCAGACAGCGCCAATGGTTGCGCAAACGGTGGACCCGTCGTCGGTGCTCGGCCGCGCTCGCGCAGCAATCGCCAGCCAGGCTTGGCCGGAGGCCTTTGCGGCGTTCGAGGAAGCCGATTCGCAAGCCGGGCTGGAGGCTGAGGACCTGGACCGATGGGGGGCAGCGGCTGTATGGATGGACCGCATGGACGTTTCAGTCGCCGCACGGGAACGCGCCCACGCTCAATACGTCAAGGCCGGTCAACCCGCCCTCGCAGCCGGAGCCGCAATCGAGCTCGCCCACGACAACTACGCCGGGGGCGCGCGGTCCGTGTGCAACGGATGGATCACGCGTGCCGACAAGCTCCTGGAGTCCGTACCTGATGTCGTCGAAAACGGTTACCTGGCGCGTCTCAGGGCACAGATCGCTATCGAAGCGGACCGGGACCTCGATGCCGCACTTGCCCACACATCCAAAGCGCTGGAGATAGCGGAGAGACACGATGACGCTGACCTGCGAGCGCTCGCCACGCAGGATCGAGGCCGTGTGTTCGTTCTGAAGAACCGGGCAAGAGACGGGATGGCGCTTCTTGACAAGGCCATGGCGATGGCAATGTCGGGCGAATTGTCGCCGCTCGTCGTGGGCTTGACGTACTGTAATATGATCTCGATGTGCGAGACGATCGCCGATTACAGGCGCGCCGGGGAATGGAGCGATCAGGCGGTTCGGTGGTGTCAACCGCACAGCGAATCCCCGTTCCCGGGGATCTGCAGCGTACACCGCGCCGAAATCATGTGCGTACGCGGCGACTGGGCCGGGGCCGAGGGTCAGGCCGAGCGCGCGGCCGGCAGGAGCGAGGGCTTCAGCGCCGCGGTTGCTGCCGAGGCCTATTACGTGATGGGTGAGATCAAACTCCGCCGGGGTAAACACGAGGAGGCGGAGGCCTCGTTCAAGGAGGCCCATCGGCGCGGCCGTCACCCCGCTCCCGGGATGGCGCTGCTGCGTGCGGCCCAGGGCCGGCACGACGCGGCGCGTTCGTTGATAGATCGCGCTTTATCAGGAAGCGCTGTAGGCCTCGACCGCATCCGGCTGCTTCCCGCTGGTGTGGAGATCGCGCTCGCCGGGGGAGACATCATGACCGCCAGGTCGCGCGCGGACGAGCTCGTGTCCCTTGCGGAGCGGTTTGAATCGACAGTGTTCTCCGCCTACGCCGCCCACGCAGCCGGCGCCGTCGCGCTGGCAGAGGGTGACGGCGAGGCGGCGCTGCTGCTGCTCAGTACCGCCCGCAAAAACTGGCAGACGGCGAATATGCCGCACGAGGAAGCGCGGACGCGGGCCTGTATGGCCACCGCTTACTGGGGAGAAGGTGAAACCGACCTCGCCGAACTCGAGGCGCTTGCGGCCCGCGCGGCATTCGACAGCCTGGGCGCCGCCGCCGACCTGGAGCACATCAACGCCCTGATCGCGGAGAATTCCTGACGGAAGAGATCAGCCCCCGGGAATGGCTCCATATCACTTCAGCAGTACTATCTTGGAGAATTCGGTTCGATCACCCGCGCGCATACTCACGAAGTAAATGCCGCTGGTGACCATTTTCCCTGTTTCGTTGCGAGCATCCCAGAAGCTTTCGTGACGACCCTGATCGAAGGTGCCCTCCTCCAGGGTCCGCACAAGGCGCCCCTGCAGGTCGAAGATCTGCAGAGAAACAGTCTGCCGCTCGATCAGCTCGAAGACAACGCGGGTGCCGGAATTGAACGGATTGGGGTGCGCCCTTACCGTCGTCGCGGCCGGCGACGATCCGCTGTCCGGATCATCCACAACGGTCACCACGAAGGTGTCGCGATCGATGTGACCGCTTGGGTCTTTCACGGTCAGCGTGATCTCGTGAGTCCCCGGGCCCAGCATGACAGTGACGACTCGTCCATCCATCTCCCATAGCGCGCCCCGCCAGGTGTAGCTGAGATCGTCATAGTCGGGATCGGTCGAAGCCGAGCCGTCCAGCGTCACTCCGGATGCCGAGTGCGCGACGGTCCGGTCCCCGCCGGCATCGGCTGCGGGCGGGCGGTTCATCTCTTCATACAGGCTGATCAGGCCTTCCGACACCAGGCAGAGGTCGGGATTCTGGGGTCGATACTTCCAGTCGTCCCGGTAATCCGCATGCGGCCATTCCATGAGAAGTCGCCTTCGCCTGCAGATGTCCTCTGGTGTGCGCCCTGTCGGCCAGCCGCCTTGCATCTGGAGCCCTTTAGGGTAGGATTCAAAGGGATTCATCATACCCCGGTAACCGACGATCTCACCGTGCCCATCCATGTAGCAGCATTCGCCCGAACAGGTTATGACTTCTGTGTCACATGTGGTCACGCGCCGTTGAGTGCTCGACCCGCCCGGGGGTATGGTATCGACAAAATGCGCGGTGATGTCGATATCCATCGGGAACGCGAACTCCTTCTGGTATCGATGATAAAGATTGATCACATTGCCGCGAAACGTTCGCTGCCGTTCGGGATCGGGTGGAGTTGAAGTTTCGAGGTCCTCATGCGCTATGCGGTAGCGCGTCCAGTTATAATAATCACCTGAAGCAACCCATGGCCTGCTCCGATTATCGACCGGATCGATCGGGGCCAGGATATCGATAACGACGTTGGTATTTGACCCAAGGCGGGCCACTGCAGCACCCCCCATGCTGTGACCGACGACTATGATGATCGCGTTGGGATTGTTGTTGCGGATTGCCTGGAGAAAGGCTTCGGCGTCGGCCTGAAACTGGTAGTCGTCTACAGGATAAGCTTTATCATCTGCCTCGAACGCGCCGTCCCAGACGCCCCAGAGACCGCTGTGCCCGGGAAACGAACCGGGATTGTGAAGCGGTCCCGCCATATATTCCCTGCAGAGGTTGTTCCACCAGGAGTAGTGAACGTAGGCGCCATCCTCCATGAGGCGCTTGGCGAAGTTGTAACACAGGAGTTGATTGAAGTTCTGGTTCTGGGTATAGCCATGGACGATAAGGGCGTAGATCGGCCGGCCGGCGGGAATCACGATGGAATCCGGTTGCATCGATGTGTCCGATGCATACTCGGGTGCCACCGGCAG
>JAUWMD010000164.1 GCA_030613345.1 Candidatus Krumholzibacteriota bacterium | reverse complement strand
AGGTCGACCCCGGGGCGAAGGTCGTCGTGGTCGGCGGCGGAAACACCGCGATGGATGTCGCCAGGTGCGCTCTGCGCTCCGGCAGTGATGTGACCGTCGTCTATCGCCGTACGAGAAACGAGATGCCTGCAATCGCCGAGGAGATCGAGGAAGCGGAGAAAGAGGGGGTGGCGTTCCATTTCCTCGCTGCTCCGAAGGAGCTCGTTCGCGAGGGCGGAAAGCTTGTCCGCGTCATATTCCAGAAGATGGAGCTCGGCGAGCCCGACGATTCGGGCAGGCGCAGGCCGGTTCCGGTCGAGGGCGAGACGATCGAGATGGAGGTCGACAGGCTCTTCACGGCGATAGGCGAGCAGGCCGATCTCGAGGGCATCGAATCCACGATCGAGACCGAATGGAACCTGATCAAGATCTCCGACGAGACA
Source organism: Candidatus Krumholzibacteriota bacterium (assembly GCA_030613345.1). Classification (GTDB taxonomy): domain Bacteria; phylum Krumholzibacteriota; class Krumholzibacteriia; order Krumholzibacteriales; family Krumholzibacteriaceae; genus JAUWCL01. The sequence goes on along the minus strand of JAUWMD010000164.1, from coordinate 5,564 downwards.
GGTGTTACATCGGATCCGAAGATATTCGCCGGGGGAGATGTGGTCACCGGCGCCGCGAGTGTTGTCGAGGCTATTGCCGCAGGACGCAAGTCGGCCGAAAGGATCGGCAGGATGCTTGGCGGAGAGCCGGAACCCGAGGTCGAGGAACCGAAGACTGTCGGCATCGAGGATATGAACACCGATTACTTCACCCGCTCGAAGAGAAACTTCGTTCCGAGGATCTCTGCCGCCGAGGCGAAGACGGGATTCTCGGAGATAAAGACGGGATATACAAGCGAGCTGCTCGCTTCCGAGGCGGACCGGTGTTTCTCGTGCGGAGTGTGCAATTTCTGCGACAACTGCTGGGTCTACTGTCCCGACGTCGCCATCGCGCGGCACGAGGACGAATACGAATTCCTTTACGACTATTGCAAGGGCTGTCTCGTCTGCGTATTCGAGTGCCCGCGTAACGCCATATCGATTCGGGAGGAGGGATAATGAAGAAGGTCATCATGGGAAACCATGCCGTGAGCTATGGCGTCAGGGCCTCAGAGGTCAAGGTCATCTCGGCGTATCCGATCACGCCGCAGACTCATATCGTGGAGCTCCTCTCCGAGATGTGCGCGCACGGCGAGATCGACGCGAAATTCATCAAGGTCGAGTCCGAGCACAGCGCGATGGCCGCATGCGTCGGAGCGTCCGCCGCCGGGTCGAGAGCATTCACTGCGACATCGTCCCAGGGGCTGCTGCTGATGCACGAGATGCTCCACTGGGCCGTCGGGGCGAGGCTCCCGATCGTACTGGCCAACGTCAACAGGGCTGTCGGACCGCCGTGGTCGATCTGGACCGATCAGAACGATTCCCTCAGCCAACGGGACGTCGGCTGGCTGCAGATCTACTGCGAGTCGAACCAGGAGGTGCAGGACACGGTTCCCCAGGCGTTCAAGATCGCCGAAGAGCTGCAGATGCCTGTGATGCTCGTAATGGACGCATTCTTCCTCTCGCACACCTTCGAGATCGTGGATATTATAGAAAAAGAGCAGGTCCGGGAATTCCTGCCTCCATACACACCCGACATCAAGATCGACACTGCCGATCAGCACTCGTTCGGCAACCTTGCCGGGCCCGATCACTACATGGAGCTGCGCTACATGATCCAGGAGGCGATGGAAAGGGGCCTCGAAGTGATCAAGCGCGTCGACAGGGAGTTCGAGGAGATCTTCGGCCGCGGTTACGGGGTCGTCGAGCCGTACCGTTGCGATGACGCCGAGACCATATTAGTGAACTCCGGCACAGTCGCCTCTACGACGAGGGCCGTCATCGACGAGCTCCGCGACGAGGGAGTCAAGGTGGGGTCGCTGAAGATAAGGGTCTTCAGGCCCTTTCCGACAGAGGAGGTCTTCGAACTGCTCTCGAAGGCGAAGAAGGTAGCCGTGATCGACCGGAACATCTCTTTCGGCGCGCACGGTATCTTCTACCAGGAGATAAAGAGCGCGCTGTACGGACGTACGGATATACCGATCATCGGTTACATCGCAGGGCTCGGCGGCCGCGACATCACGCCGAAGGTCATCCGCGAGATCGCCGACAAGGCGATAGGCGACGAGAATCCGGAGAGATATATCAACTGGATAGGGGTGAAGATATGAAAGCGCCGCGTATTCCGATGGAAGAGCTGATGGGCTCCGGGCATCTCGCCTGCCAGGGATGCGGAGCTACACAGGCTATGAGATTCGCGCTGAAGGCGCTCGGCCCGAAGACCGCGCTCACCATCCCGGCGTGCTGCTGGGCTGTGATCGACGGAACGTTCCCCCACTCCGCCGTCGACCTGCCGATATACCATACGGCGTTCGAGACCGCAGCCATTACCGCCGCCGGCATCAAGGCAGGGCTCGAGATGAGGGGCGACAACGAGACGACTGTGATGGCCTGGGCGGGCGACGGGGGGACCTTTGACATCGGGCTCCAGGCCCTTTCCGGCGTTGCCGAGAGGAACGACGATATCATATACGTCTGTTACGACAACGAGGCGTACATGAATACCGGCATCCAGCGGTCATCCTCGACACCGGTAGGCGCATGGACGACGACCACTCCTGTCGACAACTACAAGAGGGAGCCGAAGAAGAACATGATCGACATCATGGCCGCTCACTCGATTCCCTATATCGCCACCTGCTCGGTAGCCTGGCCGGAGGACGTGATCGCGAAGTTCAGGAAGGCAAAGGAGATCAAGGGAACGAGGTACATCCACATCTTCGCGCCCTGCCCGACCGGTTGGAAGCTCGCCCCCGAGCTCTCGATCCAGATGGCGAGGCGGGCCGTTACTTCACACGTCTTCCCGATTCTGGAGATCACCGAGAACGGGCAGAAGATCGAGGTCTGGAAGGACTTCGAGCCGACGTCGGTCCGCGATTATCTCAAGCCCCAGGGACGCTTCAGGCACCTGACCGACGAGGAGATCGAAGGGCTCGAAAAGGACGTCGAGCAGAGATGGCAGCGGTTGCTCGCCAAGGAGAAGATGATGGCCTCCATCCCCGGGATGGAATGATTAAAGGGATAGAATGGTCCCGGGGATGTAGCAGGGAGTGCCCCGAATCGCTCCGGATCATCCGATTTACTGAATCACTCTTTCTTTCTGAACCTCTCCATGTGCGGACTGCCGTAAACACGTTCGGCCTCGAGGCGATTGTGTTTTCCGCACAGCAGCCTCAGGTTCCCCGGGGAGTTGTCGCCGCCCCTCGCGAATGGGAGTATATGATCGATCTGCAGGTTCCATCTCGATTCGCATCTCCGGCCGTCCGAGCCGATGAACGTGCATTTTCCCCCGTCTCTCAGGAACACCTCGTCACGGACCCTCTGCGGGATGTTGCGGGACCTGATCTCTCCCTCACCGTTTGAAACCAGTCTGGCCTTGACTGAACCGATTTCTCTCGTGGGATCGCGGTCCTGATCTGACTTGTGAGCATGGCGTTTTTCTCTCCTCGCAGCCCTTCCCTCGGGGCTGTGTCGGTCGATGTATTCGTCCATCAGCAGCATGAAAAGCTCCTCGAAGCCGATTCCCCCGGGATACCTGTTTGAGAGCAGAGTCTTCGTACGTTTGAACTTCCTCATGAATTCGGGGTCCACGGCGAACTCGAGCTTATACTTCCTGCTGATCCTCACACGCTCGAGAGTATTGCTCCCGGACCCTTCAACGACAGGATCGGGCAATTTCCTGCTCCCTGCGCCGGGAGTGGATCCGGCTCGGCCGGCACTATTCGCCCCGCCTGTGTTCCAGGCGGATGTGCTGCCGGCGGCGGCCGTGTCGTCGCGCTCCTTCCCTCTCTTACGGGTCTCCGGCTCCATGACGCATACCGTCCTGACGCGGTCCCGGACGATTCGACCCGGCCTGTGCCGGGCTACCAGAGACTCGACCTCACTGGTCGACCTGTTCCTGATCCCCGAGATGACCTGCTCGATATTGTCCTCGGTCAGGATCCCTGATACGAGGGACAGGGCATAGAGGTTCACTTCTCCATTGAGAAGATACCCTTCGAGAACGGGGAACCTGGCGAGAGATCTTGCCGCGGCGACCCTCCGCCCGGCGGAGGACCTGGAGTATTTCAGGTGCTGTGTGCAGAACTCGAAGAGCGAAGAATATCCTCTCGGCAGATAGAGTCTTCTGCGCTCTATCTCGACGAGGTGACGAAGGATCCCCGCGAGGACCTTTTGTTCCTTTCCCCGGAGGGATTCGATCTGCCGGATCAGCCTGTTGTCGGAAAGAGAGCTCATGGAATCGAGCCGGATTGATTGATTCATTCTTCCACCTCCCGTAGTCCGCCCCACCACGCATCGCTATTATAGCACAGTATTTCAGCAGGGGAACAGGACGATCATTGACATTACAATATTTCCGCTGGTATCTTTCAAAAAGACATAGAGTTCTTTTACTGGAAAACGGAGAGAGAGATGAGAAAAGCAGCAGTATTTCTGATCGCCGTTGCCGTTCTCGGACTGATCGGATGCAAATCGCAGCATCCGGCAAGTGTCAAGGTCGAACCCGATTTCAATCCGGGAGAATTCGCGACGATCCTGGTGGTTCCGACGATGAGCACGATCACGAAGGGCGACGACCCGAAACGTGAATCTGAAAGGATACCCAACAGGATAGTATGGGAGTTTGTCTCCGAGAGATACGACTACAGGTTCCTGTCCGCCGAGCAGTTCAGGATGGCCGTGGCAGCCGCCGGCCTGGGAGACAGGATCGACGAGTTCAAGAACAAGTGGAGCCGTGATCACGTGGTAGACATGGATCTCTGCAAGGCTATCAAATCCGAGCTGAATGTCGACCTGATGCTGGTCCCTGTCGTTTATCTCTGGCACAAGGACGAGGTCGATTACCGAGAGGCGGGCGCAGCATCGGTGACACAGGTCGGCATGACACTGAGCCTGATCGATCCCGACAACGGCGTGGTCGTCTGGGAAGCCACCGACGAGAATTACAAGGAGTCGGTGCGCAGCGAGGGAGACCGGATCCAGGCATCAACGGGCGGCATCGACAGGAGGGTGTCGGGGAGATCGATCTCGGGCGGCGACATCTACGCCGCTCCTCCATTCGACGATGTGACGGTCCTGGTCCTCGAAGCGCTCGTCGGAGCGATACCCGAAAGATCCGGGTCTCCGTCGTTGTAACGGATCCGTGTAATGGACAATCCGCACCGGACTATAGATTCTATGGATGAGAAATGGATGAGGGAGGCTCTCGCCGAGTCCTCGCTGGCCCTGGAGGTCGGCGAGGTCCCCGTCGGTGCCGTCGTGGTCCGCGGCGATGAGATCATCGGGCGTGGACGCAACGAGGTAGAGACGAGGAAGACGGTGACGGCCCATGCCGAGATCATTGCGATAGACAGCGCTTCGGGGAGGACGGGTGACTGGAGGCTCGATGGCTGCACCGTCTACGTGACCTCGGAACCCTGCCATATGTGCCTGGGGGCCCTATATCTAGCCAGGGTGGAACGTGTCGTGTACGGGGCGAAACAGCCGAGAAGCGGAGCGTGCGGATCCGTCGGGGAGCTGCACCACGCGGACCTGTATGGCCACAGGCTCATCGTGAAGGGCGGAGTGCTGGAGGAAGAATGCCTTTTGCTTCTCAGGGAGTTTTTTACTAGATTACGTGAAGATTGAATCGATTTCGTGATGACTGACAGATGCGGAGAGATGCGAGAGCTGGCTTAATCGGCACGATTGGAAATCGTGTGAGGGGGTAACTCCTCCGAGGGTTCGAATCCCTCTCTCTCCGCCATTTTCTTGTCCAGCCTGAAGATTCTCCTTATCCCGAAGATTCTCTTTACCTGATCGTTCTCCGCTATTGATATATCGGCACCGATTATATATAGTATCCGACGGAGAGATGCCGGAGCGGTTGAACGGGGCGGTCTCGAAAACCGTTGAGCAGAATTTCTGCTCCGAGGGTTCGAATCCCTCTCTCTCCGCCATGGATGAGGTTGCCGGGCCGCGGCGAAGCGGGCCGGCGTTGATGATAAAGGGTGGGGATGTAGCTCAGCTGTGATATCAGCTCGTGCGAAACGAGGTGGTCTTCGTTT
>JAUWMD010000072.1 GCA_030613345.1 Candidatus Krumholzibacteriota bacterium | reverse complement strand
CCTCGGTGAGTTTGTTGACGATCCGCAGATTCAGGTCGAGGGCCGGCTCCAGGGGAGGTGGAGCGAAGGCCCAGAATCCCTGCTGGGTCTGAATCAGATGCCCCCCTGTATCCTTATTGAAATCAGAAGGTTGCATTCTCTTATTATACTCAAGTTCCTTTAGGCGAGCCGTTATTATACCAATCCTGCAATAAGTATAATAAGGTTTCCGATAGTGTCAATAAGTATATTTAAAAATATGGGGTTGGCAGTTTTTTTATGTGCGTTTCATTTTATGGGTTGACTTTCGGTTTTTGTTCGGGTAGGCTTCGGGAGAAGATGAAGCAACGCATGGCCGGGGGTAGCCTCTCCATTTTTGCCCCGCCGCCCCCGGCCGCCGCTTCACCGGACAGGAGAGAGATGACTTACCTGACAAAGCGCCAGAGAGAGATACTCGATTTCATAAAAGGTTTCCAGGAGAGCGAGGGTTACTCGCCGTCACTCGAGGAGATTGGAGCCCACTTCAGGCTCTCGGCGGTCAGCACGGTGCACGAACACCTGGCCAACCTCGAGAGCAAGGGGCTGCTCAGGCGCGGGTGGAACAGGTCGAGATCGATAGAGCCTCTCTCCGAGGGGGACGGGCTTACGGTGCCGCTCGCCGGGATGGTGGCGGCCGGCTTGCCGATAGAGGCGATCGAGATCCCGGAGAGCGTGGCACTTCCCCCCGGTTTCACCGGCAGGGGGGAGACGTTCGCCCTCAGGGTCCGCGGCATGTCGATGACAGGCGACGGGATACTCGACGGCGACATCATCGTCGTGGAGAAACGCGAGCGGGTCGAGAACGGCGCGCTGGCGGTCGTACTGATCGACGGAGCGGAGGCTACGGTCAAGCGGTTCTACCAGCGAGGCGGGAGCGTCACGCTCCGGCCGTCCAACCCCACAATGGAGGACATCGTCCTTCCGGCGGTCAGGGTCGAGATAAGCGGCGTGGTGGTGGGACTGCTGCGGCGCTACCGAACGTTCTGAGTCGGCGCCGAAAGCGGAAGATCCATTTCAACAGGAGATCAGGCATGTCCCTCGTTTATCGCAGGGTCGACAAGGTCCTTTCCGGCAATGCCGGCGGCGAGGTGTGCGAGGGTGACTGTCTTCTGCTCGAGACGGCCGGGGAGCCTGGAGATGGCGAGCTCACGCTGGTAAAGCGCGACGGGGTCGAGTCGCTCTGCCGGTGGGACGAAAGCCGGTCCGAGGCAGTCCTCGGGATCGTCGTAGGGATAAGGAGAAAGCTGTAAGCCTTATGAAACGGGAGATACTTCACGTCAACACAGATGATTTCTACGCCTCGGCGCTGAGGCTGAGGGATCCCGCGCTTCGTTCGAAGGCGCTCGTCGTTGCCGGCCCCGCCCCGCGGGGGATGGTGATCTCCGCCTCCTACGAGGCGCGGGGCGATGGGGTGTGCCGCGGCATGACCGTCTCGTCGGCGATGCGCCTCTGCCCCGGTGGCATCTTTATCCCTCCCGACTGGGACCTCTTCCGCTCCGTCTCGACCTCGATCTTCTCTGTGATAGGTCGGTACAGCCCCGTCGTCGAGGCGGTCTCCCTCGACGAGGGGTACGCCGACTACACCGGCTGCGACCGGCTCTTCGGGCACGCTCTCGATGCCGGCAGGGCGATAAAACGCGACGTGCGCGCCGAGACGGGTCTTGATGTATCGCTCGGTATCGCTTCGAGTAAGCTCGTCAGCCACGTCGCCTCGCGCGAGGCGAAGCGGGCGCACATGGTAGATGTCTATCCCGGCTGCGAGCGGTACTTCCTCTCGCCGGTGCCGATTTCGAGGTTTCCCATAGTGAGCGAGCGGCATGTGCCCGTCCTTCGCGAGCTCGGCATTACGACGGTAGGTGACGTGTTGCGCTTTGACGAGGAGCTGCTCGCGTTCTGTTTCGGATCGTGGGGGCGCAGGCTCCATCTCGGCGCGAAGGGGATGGACGCTGCGAAGGTGCGGGCGGGGCGCCCGGGCGACGGAGAGTTTGTCGTAAAGAAGGTACTCGAGTCAGACGCCGTCGATCGCCGTCTTCTCGAGTCGTACATCTATGTGCTCGCCGAGGAGCTCGGAGGGAGGCTGCGGGCCGAGCGCTCGCTTGCCGGGTCGCTGCGCTTCGAGCTGCGCTACGCAGACGAGGTCACCGCCCACGGTCAGATGAGGCCGGCGGCGCCTACCTCGGATGACGCGATCCTGTTCGACTCGGCCGGGATGCTCTTCGACCGGCTCTTCGGTAGGCGCGTCCGGGTGCGGGCCTTGAGCCTTGCGGCGCTTTCGGTGGAACCCGAGCCACTGCAGCTCGACCTCTTTCCCGATCCGGCGCAGAAGACCGCGCGGAAGGTGCGCCGGGTGCAGTCGGCGCTCGACAGGCTGAGAACCGCAATGCCGGCGGGGGTGGCGCCGTCGTTCGGCAGGGCGCTCGCCGCGAGGCGAAACGCCGCGTCATAGTGCTTCTGCCGGGTTACGTATATCACGGAAAGGAACGCCGTAATGATAAGGCCGGCTTCATCGGCGAGGACAGGTCGCGCGCACCTGTTCACGCACCTGCACGTCCATGCAAACTTTTCGATGCTGGCAGGGACGAGGACAGTGGAGGATCTCGCCGCCGCGGCGGCTGCGTGCGGGATGGAGGCGCTCGCGCTGACCGACACCGACGCGATGCACGCCGTCGTTCCGTTCACCGAGGCGTGCGCGGAGACGGGCGTGCGGCCGATATATGGCGCCGAGCTGACTGGTGAGGACGGTCCCACGTTCCTTCGAGCGGTGCTGCTCGCGCGCAACCGCGCCGGCTACTCGGAGATATCGAGACTGGTGACGAGGCGTCATCTCGAAGGGGATTTCGATTTCGGGGAGGCGCTGGCAGGTGTGTCGGAGAACATCTATGTACTCGTGTCGCATCGATTGCTGCTCACGCGGCTCCGGCACCTGCCAAACCTCCGCACGGCCCTGCCCGTCGCCCCGGGCAGGGATCGCGACCGCGAGCGCTGGAGGCTCGCCGATGCGGCGCAAAGGCTCGGCATCGAGACCGTTGCCGCCGGCGGGGTGTACTTTCTCGAACCGAAGGAGCACTTCGTCCACCGGGTCCTCACGGCGGTGCGTACGCGCACGACGATCGGCACCCTGCCGCACGGGGCGGCGGCGGTGCGCGACGCGTTCTTCCATACGCCGGGCTCTGTGATGAAGGTGTTCGAGGGGAGAGAGGGGCCGGCCCTGGAGGCGGCGCGCATCGCCGCAGACTGCCGCGTCGATCTCGACCTCGGCCGCCGCAGACTCCCCGGGTTTCCACTGCCGCCGGGGGAGGATGCATCGGCCACGCTCCGGCGCATCGCCCTTCGCGGGCTGCGCGAGCGGATGGGCGACGCTTGCCCGTATGTCGAAAAGCGTGAGGCGATGGAGAAGATCGACCACGAGCTCTCCGTGATCGAGGAGAAGGGGCTAGCCGGGTATTTCCTCATATGCTGGGACATAGTACGGTTCGCCCGCTCACGCGGGATCCGCACCCTCGGGCGCGGGTCTGCGGGCAACTCGCTCGTCTCGTACGCACTCGGAATCACCCATTTCAATCCGCTCCGCCACAACATGTTCTTCGAGCGGTTCCTCAACCCCGAGCGCGAGCACCTTCCGGACTTCGACCTTGATTTCGGCACCGACGACCGCGAGGTGATACTCAAATACATCTTCCGCCGGTACGGAAAGGACCGTGTCGCGATGATCGGCACGTTCAGCACGCTGCGGGCGCGCGCGGCCCTTCGCGAGACGGCGAAGGCCCTTGGGATCCCCGAAGGGGAGATACGCCAGTTCATACGCACCATTCCTTTCTACGCATCGATCGACCGACTCGATCACCTGGCAAAGGTCTCTCCCAGGGCGGCGGGGCTGCCGGTCGACAGGGAGCCGTTCCGAACGCTTATCTCTATCGCCCGCCGCATCGGAGGATTTCCGCGCCACATGGCCACGCACCCCTGCGGGCTCGTCGTATCGCCAGAGCCGATCACCGACCTGATACCGATGCCGCGCGGCGACAAGGGGTACGAGATCACGCAGTGGTCGATGTACGAGGTCGAAGGGGCGGGGCTGGTGAAGATCGACATCATCGGGCAGAAGGGGCTCGCCGTGATCGGCGAGGCGTGCGAGATGGCCGAAGAGAACGAGGGACGCCCCCTTCATCCCGGGCGAATCGACTACCTCGGCGACGAGAAGACGAAGAAGCTGCTCCGCACGGGGAGAACGGAGGGGTGTTTCTACATCGAGTCGCCGATAATGATGCAGCTGATGAGTCAGGCGAGGTGCGACGATTTCGAGGTACTCACCGCACTATCGTCGATAATCCGGCCGGGCGTATCGAGCCACGGCGGCAAGCGCAGCTACCTGCACCGCGCCCTCGGACTCGAGGAGGTGCCTGCTATGCACCCGGTCGTCGCCGAGGTGCTACGTGACACGTACGGCTGCCTCATATACCAGGAGCAGGTGATACGTCTCGCCGTGGCGGTGGCGGGGATGAGCTATGGCGAGGCCGACGGGCTGCGCCGCTGCATGTCGTTCAAGAATATCGCCGGCGAGACGATGGAGAGCTACCGCGAGGCCTTTCTGTTCGGGGCGAGGGGGAGGGGAATCTCCGACGAGACGGCCGGGGAGGTCTTTCGGCAGATCGCGGCGTTTGCCGGTTACGCCTTCTGCAAGGCGCATTCGGCCTCTTTCGCCCTCGAGTCGTTCGAGAGCGCCTGGTGGAAGACGCACTACCCCGCCGAGTTCATGGCGGCAGTGCTCTCCAACGGCGGCGGCTACTACGGTTACGAGGAGTACCTCGAGGAGGCGAGGCGGATGGGGCTGGAGCTCCTGCCGCCCTGCGTCAACAGAAGCCTCGTGCGCCATCACGGGCGCGGACGGGAGCTTCGCGTCGGGCTGATGCAGATCAAGGGGCTTACCTCCGCGTCGATCGAGGCGATCGTCGGGCAGCGCCCGTTCGCTTCATTGCCCGATTTTATCGAGAGGGTGCCCGCTTCGCAGTCTGAGGTCGAGGCCCTGATCCGATGCGGGGCGCTTTCCTGCTTCGGGGGGACGAGGCCCGAGCTTATGTGGGAGCTTCGCGTATTGAAGGCGGCGGGCGATGAGGTAGAGGCTGATGTCACGACGGTGCTCGGCCTCGTCCCCGGGATCCCCGACTTCGATCTGCGCGCCCAGCTCGAGGCGGAGCGCGATACGCTCGACATGTGCGTCGCCGCGCACCCGCTCACGATGTTCGAGGAGGCGCTCGGCGAGCTCGCCGGCCGGGTGCGGCTGACAAGCTCGGCCGATCTGAACGACCACGACGGGAGCGAGGTCGACCTGGTAGGGTGGAGGGTGACGGCGAAGGCGACGCGCACGAGTGACAAGGGCGAGGAGATGATATTCGTCACCTTCTCCGACACGCGCGGGAGGTTCGAGGCGATATTCTTCCCCGGGGTCTACCGCCGCGTCGCCCGTGAGCTCTTCCGCGCCCGCGGTCCGTACCACATCCGCGGCCGGGTCGAGAGCGACCTCGGGGCGGTGAGCGTCGTGGCGCGGGACGTCGAACTGATCGGGGAGACATTCGAATCAGGACTTTCCCTGAAAACTAATCCTGCAATTCAGCAACGCAAGCAGTACTAAATGATTGCCAATAGGTGTTTTACTGATTATTAAAGTCCGAGGGAAGACTGTCATTATAGAAATAGATATAATTTTGTCCGTATACATTCAGCGAATCCTTGACGGACAGATTCTTTCCAAGCAGTTCAACAGGAAAAAGGAAAACGAATGGATGAGAATTCACCCCATATCTTTCCTGCCAGTCCAGCAATCTTACGTAATGCACATGCGAGTATGGTTCAAGCGTTATGTCCGGCCTCAATCCTTCGGAATGATGAAGATAGAAGAAAACCGTGATTTCATTCCATTTTCCAATGATCATTGAACTGTCCGGAGCTGCATCCAATACACTTTCACCGTAAATTCTCGGTTCCCAATGATTTCTGAATGAAGGGACAAAGGTTTCTACGTGGGGTGCTTGTTCGAATTCGTATTTATAGTGCTTGGGGAAATGCATTGATTTGCCTGTATGATATCTGATCGCATGTGGAATAACAACCAATGCCCCAAGTAATATTAATAGCAACATATTCTGCCGGGCTCCGGCTCTTCGATACTTGTTGCCAAACCATTCCGTTAACCGCCAGCTTCCCAGTGACAATATTATTGCGCTGCATAAGGTGAGCGGCAAAGTAAAGACAGGTATCATTCTGCCTTTTGCAAAGAGGATTCCGAATATCGGAGAAATCAGGAACAATCCAAGTATTATAAGCCATTTGCCTCCGAGTTTCCTGCGCAGATTAACTATTCCAAGGAATAATAACGGCAGGGCAAGTGGCCCGTAATGGTACCCGTATTCGTATATACCCCGATGTTGTATCTGCTTTGCTAGATGTCTGAGGTTAAGTGAGGTGATATTGTGTTTGTACTCATTACTTGAAACCAACCAAAGGATCCGCTCAAACGGATTATTAAAGCTCTCATGTGTAAATCCGAACTGATTTGCCCTGACTTCCACCGTATAATCAATATAGTTAAGCGGCAAATCCGCACTATCGGCCCAGAAAAGATAGAGATAGGGCAACAAACCGAAACAAAAAGCCAATAACAGAACGGACACATGTGTCATTCTTTTTATACCAGGTGCCGGTTCCCTGATCAGAAGAACGATCAGAAGGAATATTACCATGATAATAAACATCAAATGATTCGTTAAAACCAGGCCAAGAGATACCCCTGTTATTATGAGATTCGACAGGCTGGGTTTATCCAACGTACGAAGCGTCAACCATAATCCAAGGCTAAAGAAGAAGCAGGACAGCGTGTATACTTCGGTTCGAATCGCAGCGCACCAGAATGTAAGGGTAAATCCGAACAAAGCGGCTCCGAGCGCAGCATATATCGCTGGCATGCCCAGCTTCATAATTACAGCGAAGAGAAAGCACAAGGTCAGTGCCCCGAAGAGTGCGCTCATGACCGTAATTCTGTGTCCTTTGTCACCAGGGATGATACGGCCGAACATGTTGCCGAGCATTACAAAGGTAGGGTAACCGGTCGGATGTGTTATGCCCCCTGTCAGCGCGACTGCCTGCAGCTCGCCGCTGTCGTGATACATAACGGATGGGGCGCTTCCCCACAGGTAAAGAGCTAAGAAAAAGAGAAATACTGAATAAGCAAGATAGTGTACCCGATTTGATTTCAAAGCGATCACTCACTACACCATTTATTTATCAGCCCTGCATCAAATGATGCGTAATATAACCATACAGACTTTTTCTTCCCATCTTTTGATCTTTTCTTCAAGCCTTTTATAAAGGCTTTATCTGGAGAGCTTCCTTGCATCCCACGCCCCTGATGAGGGCGCTTTGTTGTGAAGTCCTCTGTGCCAATAATGGTTGAGACAGATCTGGCAGGGTGGAGGGTGGCGGCGAAGGCGACGCGCCCGCGGTCCGTACCACATCCGCGGCCGGGTCGAGAGCGACCTCGGGGCGGTGAGCGTCGTGGCGCGGGACGTCGAGCTGATCGGGGAAACATTCGAATAGCCTGACGATACAAATGGAAAGTGCAGCCTTTCCATTTGCACTTATCCGGAAATTATTGTATAAAGTTTAATGCATTTCGCTGACAACAGTTCAGTTACCATATGATTGGGCGTAAATCTTGCATTGAAATTTCCTTAAATCCGTGTTTAAGTCATTGAGATTGTTAGATATGATTGGTCATGAAGAAAATCTGGATAGATCTGGATAACTCACCCCACATCCCCCTGTTCCGCCCTGTAATAGAAGAGCTCGGCAGGCGGAACGTCGAATGCGTAGTAACAGCGAGAGATTACGCTCAGACCAAGAGCCTTCTCGAATTCTGGGGGATTCCGTTCCGGCTGATAGGCAGACACGGGGGGAAGAACAAGATCAAGAAGGTCCTCAATCTGTTCGACAGGGCGAGTGCATTAAGAGGTTATATCAAGGACAAGTCGGTCGACCTTGCCCTGAGCCACGGTTCGAGGACCCAGCTCGTGGCGGCGAAGTTCATGGGTATAAAATCGGTTCTTATGATGGACTATGAGTACACCGAAGCGAAGATATTCAACTATTTCTCAAGTCATATCCTGATACCCCGATATATCCCCGATTCAAGGCTGGAATCGGCGAATATCAATACGAAGAAGGTATTGAGATATTCGGGGTTCAAGGAGGAACTGTATCTCAACGATTTTTCTCCGGAGCAGGGTTTCAGGAGCCAGCTGGGCATAAGTGATGAAAAAATACTCGTTACGGTAAGGCCCCCCGCCATGGAGGGGAACTACCATGATTCGATGAGCGAGAAGATCCTGCTGGAGATCCTCGAGAAACTGACCGCTGCCGATAATGTATATACCCTGATAATCAGCAGGACGGCCAGGGACAGGAGCTTTCTCGAAGAGAATTTCGACGGGAAGATCCATTTCCTCGAGAGAGCCGTCGACGGCCTCCAGTTGATATGGAACTCCGATATCTTCATCAGCGGAGGCGGGAGCATGAACCGTGAGTCTGCCCTTCTCGGCGTCCCCACCTACAGCTTTTTCACGGGCAGGACACCTTACCTGGACGAGCACCTCGCCAGGGAAGGCCGGTTGACTTTCATAGACACGCCGGAGAAGATCGGCCTTCTCGATATTACGAAAAGGGATATCCCCGGCAGTTACATCGGCGGGAATACCGGACTGGTCGATGAGGTTGTCGACATCGTACTGTCCCTGTGAAACGGAAGCTTGATATGGGCCTGCGGGAAACAACCGAAAATCACTACCGGACCTTGAAGCGGGCGAGTTTCAGGGGATTCGACGTATATGACGGCCTCAGCAGCCGGATATTCAGGAAGACCCCCTTTTTCAGATCAAGGACACTACGCCTTGCCTGGATACAGATGTTCAAGCGCTCGCCCGTAAACTTCCGTCCGGCGGCTCTGGTTCCCAGGGGATTCAATCCGAAGGGGCTTGCTCTGATCATCCGGGGCCTGCTCAACAGGTACAGGCTCACGGACGACAAGAAGTATCTGGAGGATGCTTACGCGCTGGCCGATATGATCATTTCACAGAGGGCCTCCGGCAGGGATTATTTCTGTGCTGGATATGATTTTTACTGGCAGGCCAAGGCCTTCTCCGTGCCGGAATTCACACCGAACATGGTTGTCTCCACCTTCGTCGGACATGCTTTCCTCGATCTCTACGACCTCGACGGAGACCGGAAATGGATGAAGTACGCGCTCGAGATCGGTGTGTTCATCGAAAGGGAACTGAAGATCCTCGAATCCGGCGATGAGGTCATATTCGGATACATACCGGGGGAAAAGACGGTGGTTCACAATGTGAACCTGATGGCGAGCGCATTCTTTGCGAGACTATACAGCTACTCCTGGGAAGGCAGGCATGAGATGTACTCGGTCAGATCGGCTGCATATACCGTCAAGGCCCAGAGGGATGACGGTGCCTGGGGCTACGGGGAGGAACCGTATCACCAGTGGGTGGACAACTTCCATACGGGATTCAATCTCGTCTCCCTCGATACGGTGCGGAGGCATATCTCCACCGACAGGTGGAATGACAGTATCGACCTGGGGCTGGAGTATCACGAGCGGAACCACTTCCTCGAGGATATGACGCCGAAGTATTACGACACGACGTTATACCCCGTGGATATCCACAATTTCGCCCAAGGGGTCGATACCTTCCTGACTTTAGGATATCCCGAGAAAGCAGAACAACTGATAGAAAAGGCCGTCGAGTTGATGTGGGACGGGAAGAAGCATTACTTTTACTACCAGAAACATAGATTGTACACGAACAGGATAAACTATATGCGCTGGAGCCAAGCCTGGATGTTCTACGCCCTGACGAAATATGAACTGTCCGGAAAGGCTCACTGAACCGGGAGCGGGAGTGGAAGTATTCAAAAAATTATATGACGGCTCGCCGCGGTTCCTGAGGAGTGTATATGTCAACGCGTACGGCGTTAACAATATCTCCAGGATGAGGAAATGGGAGAAGCTGCTCAGTGAGATAGAATATACCGAGAGGCTCGAACGGGAAGGACAGGTCGCTCTTGTCGAGCGAGAACTGAAAGAGATGATCAGGCACGCGGTCGAGCGCGTACCCTTCTACTCGAAATTCGCCCCGCTGGCAGCAGATCTCGGCAACAGAAGCGTGTTCGAGGTCCTGAAGGAGTTTCCCGTAATTGACAAGGAGACGATCATCAGGGATCCCGGCGCCTTTCTAGCGGAGGTTCCCGGAGATCGAATGGTCTCGAAGACATCCGGCACGACGGGCACCCCGCTGAC
>JAUWMD010000015.1 GCA_030613345.1 Candidatus Krumholzibacteriota bacterium | reverse complement strand
CCCGTCGACGAGGATATCGCCCTCATCGAGATGGGGCATCAGCTCTTCTATCACCGAGTCGACCGGGTTTCCGGCCGGCACCATCATCCAGACGATCCTCGGCCCTTCGCGCATTCCCGCCAGCTCCGCTCTCGAGTCGGCCCCCCGACCACCCTTCTCCTCGAAGGCGCGGACCGTCTCCTCGTGACGGGCGTAACCCGCGATCTCGTGTCCGCCTTTCATCAGCCGCTCGGCCATATTGCCACCCATCTTCCCGAGCCCGATCATACCGATCTTCATCGTGCTACCTCCAAATAAATGTGCATCCGCAGAAAAAGCGGAATATTGATATCAGAATAATTACAGTTACCGTCAGTATTGCGGGCATGTCAAGCATGTACGCTTGCAAAAAATCTGGATGACCGTTAACATATGCTGTCATGCGGAGAAACTTCAGGAGAGATCTCGAATCACTCGACGGTATATTCACGTTCGCCGGCGAGTTTGAGAGCGATAACGGTCTCGACGATTCCGAATCGTACTTCCTCGACCTGACGCTGGAAGAGCTCTTCACTAACCTCGTGCGGCACGCGCCGGGGCACGACGAGATCGAGATAGAAATAGAGCTTGAAAGAGACCTCCTGACCATCCGCCTGACCGACCGGGAAACGGAGCCGTTCGATGGCAACTCTCTCGGGGATGTAGACACGCAGAAGCCACTGATGGAGCGCGAGCCGGGCGGGCTCGGCATCTATCTCGTGAAAAAGATGGCGGACGGACTCGATTACGATTACGATGAGGGTACTCTTGTTGTCACGGCGAGAAAACGCCTGGAGGACAAATGATGTTCGACATTACGATAGCGGGCGACGGGACAATAAGGCTCAACGGAAGGCTCGATTCGAACCAGGTCGACATGACCAGGGAGATCCTTGAGAAGGTCGGCTCTACGACGACCGTCGACTTCGCTGAACTGCGCTACATCTCCAGCGCCGGCCTGGGCCTCCTTCTCGCCACTCAGAAACGGCTCAATGACAGCGGTCACAAACTCGAAATAGTAAACATGACCCCTCACATCCGCGACATATTCACAATCGCCGGATTCGACTTTATATTTGACATAAAGTAATAGTTACATTACACTTCCGTACGAGCTCTCTACTACATGGGGATTAACAGCATTTGCAGCACGAACGTGACGGCTGTGGCACGGGTCGGGTATCGTGTATCGTCCTTCCTCACCAGCCTTCCAGTGTGCCGGACGGGGAAGGGTTTTTCGAACCGACCTGCCAACTTTTTCCCGGTTGGCCTGTATTTATGTCGACAACGGATTCATCGCTGGTCATCGAAACGCTGAATGGAGACAGGGAAGCGTTCGGAAGGCTGGTGGAAAAGTACGAACGACGGATCTTCAACCTCGCCTTCAGGATCTGCGGCGACTACGAGGATGCAATGGACGTCACACAGACAGTATTTGTTAAGGTCTTCGACAGGCTGGAGACCTTCGACCAATCGAGGAAATTCTTCAGCTGGCTTTACCGGATGGGTATCAACGAATCCCTGAACCAGGTGAAAAGGCAGAGCAGGATCGTACACGGCGAGTGCGACCCTCCCTCCCACGCTCCGGGTCCGGATCAGCGAATCATACGCGAGGAGTCGGACGGGCTCGTGCAGGCCGCGCTGAAGAGGCTTGGCGAGGATCAGAGGGTGGTCATCATCCTCCGGCATTTCGTAGACCTCTCTTACATTCAGATAGGCGACGTGCTTGGGATTCCCGATAAGACTGTAAAGTCCAGGCTCTACTCGGCCAGGCAGCGGATGAAGGAAATACTCACCGGGGCAGGGTAAGTCATGAGCATAGACGAATTCTACATAAGGCTGATGAACGAGCAGATCGACGGGATCATATCCGACGGGGCCGCGAAAAAGCTCGCTGCTCACCTGATGTCCGATCCCGAGGCTGAAAGGTACTACGAGGAACTGAAAGACACGGTCAGAGCCATCGACAGCGCGGTAGAGATCGAGCCGCCCCCGGAGCTCAAGACGAGGATATTCGATTCGGTATACGGGCGCCCACGGGAGGAGCCCGCAGCGCAGGCCGCTGGCGGACGCACCTTCTGGAGGTCCTTCGCTCCCGTCTTTGCCGCCGGAGTCGCGGCGGGATTCATCCTCTTCGCCGCGATACGCCCGCTCACAGACCGGACTCCGGAGGATAACGGTTACGGAGCGACAATCGGAGCCACCGGGAGTGAGAAAGCTTCCGCCAAAGCATTCGATACATTCGGCGTCAGGGGAACCGTGCTGCCGGTATTCGAAAACGGCTCCTTGACGGTCACGATCGAACTCGCTTCCGATGTGGAGGCCAGCGTCTTCATCGAATTCGAAGGCGGCGCCTCTTTCGAATCGATCAGATCGAACGAGGGAGCGGCCTACCAGATGGAGGTTGACGAGAAGAGCCTCCTGCTCGTGCATCACGGCGAGGCGGATTACGCCATCAGATTCAGGTCGGTGGAGACTGCGGCTGTCGTGCTGCGTATCTTCACCGACGGAAAGACGGTCGCGGCCATGAGATTTACCGCCGGCGGATAAAATGCATCGCGGCCGACCAACTTTCATGGGACTCGACTGTATTTATGATGAACAGTAAATCAGCAAGCGGCAGAAACCCATTCCCAAAAGGAGGTCATCAGATGGGGAAGAACAAGGTTCTGCTGGTGGTTGTCCTGATCGCGATTGCAGTGGTCGCCTACTTCACCTTCTTCCATCCTCCCACAGGCCGTGAGGGCGCCGAAGGGACGATCGGAGCGGTAGACAAGTACCGTGACCAGCAGATCAGCGATGAGGACGTTGTACTGAACTTCGAGGGAGATTACGAGCCGGAATACACGATGGATAACATCATCTCTCCCGAAGAGATGGCGGCTCTCTTCGAGCGCACCTCGCTCCAGGAGAAGTCCGCCCTTCTGCAGCGGTCTTCGATCCAGGAGAAGGCCGCGTTCACCGATCTCGCTCCCGTTCAGGAGCGCGTCTCCCTGATCGAACGTGCGACCCCGATGGAACGCATCTCGATGTTCGAGCGTTTCTCGCTCCAGCAGCGTGCCGATATCCTCAAGAGGATGTCCTTCACCATGGAAGCGTTCGACAAGCTCCCGATGCAGGAAAAGACCGCGATAATGGAGAAGTTCTCCGTCAAGGAGAAATCCTCTCTGATGGAAAAAGCCACGATCCAGGAAAAAGCCGCTATCATGGAAAAACTTTCCCTTCAGGAGAAGGCCAATATCATGATGCGCGCCTCGATCCATCAGAAGGCCGCGATATTCAACCGCACATCGATCCAGGAGAGACTCGACATCATGCTGCGCGCCTCGATACATCAGAAGGCCGCGATATTCAACCGCGCCTCGATAGCCGAGCGTGCCTCGATCCTCGAGAGGGCTACTTTCATGGAGAAGGCGGCGATCTTTAAGCGCGCATCGGTCCAGGAAAAGATGAGAGTCTTCACCGAGCTCGGACCGTACGCGCGTACTTCCATCCTCGAGAGGCACTCGCTTACGATGGAAGCCTTCGACAAGCTCCCGATGCAGGAGAAATCCTCCATCATCGGCAAGTTTTCAATCCAGGAGAAGGCTTCTCTTATGGACCGGTTCTCGATCCAGGAGAAGACCAATATCATGCAGAGGGCATCGATCCAGGAGCGGGCCGACCTGATGCAGCGCGCCACGATCCAGGAGAAGGCCTCGATCATGCAGAGGACCAGCCTCATGGGCAAAGCCTTCCTCTTCGAAAAGGCTTCGCTCCAGGAGCGCTCCGACATCATGCAGCGCGCCTCGATCCAGGAGAAGGCCTCGATCTTCAACCACTCATCGATCCAGGAACGTGTCGAGCTGATGCAGCGGCTCTCCGTGAAGGACCGCACATCGCTCCTCAAGAAGTCCTCGATCACGATGGAAGCCTTTGACAAGCTCCCGATGCAGGAGAAGACCTCCATCCTCGGCAAGTTCTCGATCCAGGAGAAATCCTCCCTGATGGAGAAGTTCTCGCTTCAGGAGAAGTCGAACATCCTGGAGCGCGTCTCTATCAAGGAAAAAAGCTCGCTCATGGAGCGCGCCAATATCCAGGAGAAGGCCTCCCTGATGGAGAGAACCAACATCCAGGAGAAGGCCGTGATCTTCAACAGGGCCTCGATCCATGAGAAGTCGAGCATATTCGCCAGGGCCAACATCCAGGAGCGGATCGACATGTTCGAGCGCTGCTGCATGCAGGAGAAGGCCTCGATCTTCAACCGCGCTTCGATCCAGGAACGTGTCGAGCTGATGCAGCGGCTCTCCGTACAGGACCGCACATCGCTCCTCAAGAAGTCCTCGATCACGATGGAAGCCTTTGACAAGCTCCCGATGCAGGAGAAGGCCTCCATCATCGCCAAGTTCTCGATCCAGGAGAAATCCTCCCTGATGGACAGGTTCTCCATGCAGGAGAAGTCGAACATCATGCAGCGCGCCTCGATCCATGAAAAGGCCTCGATATTCAACAGGGCCAACCTTCAGGAGAAGGCATCGATAATGGGACGTACTTCGCTGCAGGAAAAAGCGTCGATCTTCAACAGGGCATCCATGATGGAGAGGGCGTCGATCAACAGGGAGATCTAGGGGTCTCCCGGTCCCCAGCGGCCACCAGGCCCTTCGGACCTTTGACATGAAGCGGAAGAAGGGATGTGTGGTAGGAAGGAGCAGCCCGGCATCGTCCGGGCTGCCTCCTTCCTGCCGCGTTTCATTCAAAGGAAGAAGATGAATCGATTCAAAGCGACGGCCGGATTCATCTCACGTTCGATCCCGGTCCTTCTCGCCGCCGCGGCAATATGTCTCGCGCCGGGCCGGGCATCGAGCGAAAGCGGGGACGAAAAGCCCTACCAGCTCAAATACAGGACGTACGAGACGGAGAACCTCAGGGTCTTCTACTTCTTCAGGGAGCAGGAGTACGTCATAGAGCACATATCCCGCTGCTTCGAGAACGCATTCCAATATCACCAGGACTTCTTCGGCTACACACCGAGCGGTCCGGTGACCGTCTACTTCAACGACGATGATGACTACGGATATGCGGGAACGACGGTGATCCCCAACAACTGGATCACTCTCGGCATCGAACCTTTCGAGTACGTCTACGACACCTGTCCGACGAACGAGCGGATGAACTGGGTGATGAACCACGAACTCGTCCACGTCACGGCCTCCGACCAGGCGACAGGATGGGACTCGAGGTTCAGGAAGCTCTTTTTCGGCAAGGTCCACCCCGTCGCCGAGGACCCCCTCTCTATATTCTACGCATACCTCACGACGCCGCGCCTGTACGCGCCGAGGTGGTACCATGAGGGGATAGCCGTATTCATGGAGACCTGGATGGCGGGCGGGATCGGCCGGTCGCTCACCGGGTACGACGAGATGACCTTCAGGGCGATGGTGCGCGACAGCACAGAGTTCTACAGCGTCGTGGGCCTCGAGTCGGAGGGTACGGCGAAGGACTTCCAGATCGGGCAGATGTCTTACCTCTACGGCACCAGGTTCTTCAGCTATCTCTCTCTGAAGCACGGCCCCGAATCGGTGGTCGAATGGGTGAGGCGCAAAGAGGGAAGCGGCGCCTATTTCTCTACCCAGTTCAGGAATGTCTTCGGCTCGTCGATCTACGAGGAATGGAAGGAATGGATCGAATTCGAGAAACAGTGGCAGGCAACGAACCTCGACTCGATACGTCAGTATCCGGTCACCCCCACCCGGTCGCTCTGCAGACAGCCGCTCGGTTCTGTATCGAGGGAGTTCTTCGACGCCGAGACACGGACCCTCTACGCGGCGGTGAACTATCCCGGAGAGTTCTCGCATATCGCTGCGATCGACATCGACTCGGGAGAGATGAGAAAGATCTGCGAGATAGAGACACCGGCCCTCTACTACGTCACATCCCTCGCTCATGATCCGGAGAGCGGTACCCTCTTCTTCACGACAGACAACAGCAGGGGATGGCGCGATCTGAACGCTGTGGACATCGCCACGGGAAAGACGAAGGCCCTCTGCAAGAACAACCGGACAGGCGACCTCGTCTACAGCAGGGCGGATTCGACGATCTGGGGCATGAGGCACGACAACGGGTTCACCAGTATCGTGGCTTTCCCTCCCCCCTACGAGGACGGGTACGAGCTGCTCAAGCTGAGGTACGGATACGACATGTTCGACATCGACATCTCGCCCGACGGGAGGTGGCTCACCGGCACCCTGGCCGACATAAGCGGCCGCCAGCGGCTTATCAGGATGGAGACAGAGAGGCTGATGATCGGGGACGGCACATGGGAACTGCTTCACGAGTTCACCGACAACAATGCAGCGAACTTCGTCCACTCGGCCGACGGGCGGTACCTCTACGGGAGTTCCTACATTACCGGCACGTCGAATATCTTCAGGTTCGATCTCGAACAGTGGAAGCTCGAGGCGTTGAGCAACTTCGAGGTCGGAGCCTTCCGGCCCCTGCCCGTGCCGGACGACTCGCTCATAACCTTCAGGTACACCGGCGGCGGATTCGAGCCGGTCATGATCTCCGTTAAACCGATAGAGGACGTATACGCGGTAAGATACCTCGGCCAGGCTGTCGTGCTAGAGCATCCCGAGGTGGAGGACTGGAAGCTCTCTTCGCCGAAGGAGATAGAGATCGATTCGATGAAGACATACGAGGGCGAATACAAGGTGACACGTAGCCTCAGAGTGACGTCGCTCTACCCGATCGTCGAGGGATACAAGAAATACGGCACCATCGGGCTGAGGTTCAACATGATGGACCCCGTCGGCATAAACGCCCTCGACATGGCCGCCTCCTACACCCCGAACACGAACCTCCCGGAGAACGAACGGGCGCACTTCAGATTCAAGTACTCGAGGGGCAGATGGGGCGCGACAGGTTACTATAACCGTGCCGATTTCTACGACCTATTCGGCCCGACGAAGGTCAGCAGGAAAGGTCATTCACTGGCCCTTGCCTATGACTACGGATTCGTCGTCGACCGGCCGAAGCAGCTCGGGCTTACAGTCCGGGCCGCCGCCTACGGCAACCTCGAATACCTCCCCCATTACCCGAACATCCTGGCGACGATAAAGGACTTCTACACCCTCGAAGGATCCCTGCATTACAAACACGTCAGGCGGACGATCGGTGGGATCCAGGCGGAGAAGGGGATCACCTTCTCGCTGAACGAATACTCGTCTCTGATCAACGGTGAACTTTACCCCCTCTTCTACGGGACGCTCGACCTTGGATTCCTGCTCCCCTGGGACCACTCGTCGATCTGGCTGAGGACGTCGGGGGGATTCTCGCTCGGCGACAGGAAGGAATCGAACTCGTACTTCTTCTTCGGGGGATTCGGGAACAACTGGGTCGACCACCAGAAGGTCGAAAGGTACAGGGAGTTCTATGCCTTCCCTGGAGTCGAGCTCAACGAGATCGGCGGCACGAACTTTCTCAAGGGCATGGTCGAGTGGACGCTCCCGCCGCTGCGGTTCTCCTCTCTCGGATGGCCGTCGCTCTACGCCAACTGGGCGAGCCTCACCTTCTTCGGCACCGCGATCGCGACGAACGTCGATCCAGACTACGAGGGTGTCGAGGTAGCCAATGCGGGGGCGCAGCTGAACCTGAAGATCGTTTTCTTCTCGTCGCTGCAGTCGACCTTCTCGGCTGGCTACGCATTCGCCTTCGAGGACGGCTACGCCCCGAGGGAAGAATTGATGCTGTCCTTGAAGATATTGAAGTAACCGGCCGGGGGAATAGAACTTGAACTACCTCATCGCGATTATTCCCGTCCTCGTCTTCCTCCTTGTCCTGAAGGCGATGGACAGCTTCAAGCTCGTCCGTTTCCGTCACGTGGCCGCCAGCCTCGGGGCGGGATTCGCGACGGCGGTCGCCGCCTTTCTGATCACCAGAGAGTTCAGGCCGGCTACCGACCTCCCCCTCGCTGCGTATTCGAGATATGTCGCTCCCTTGATCGAGGAAGCACTCAAGTCCGCGTGGATCGTCTGGCTTCTCGCCCGCCGCAGAACGGGCTTCATGGTCGATACGGCAATACACGGTTTCGCCGTCGGCGCCGGCTTCGCCATCGTCGAGAACGTCTACTACCTCAACACCATGACCGGTTACGGAATCGCCTTCAGCATCGTACGCGGCTTCGGGCCTGCGCTCATGCACGGCACGGCGACTGCGATCTTCGGAATCCTCTCCAAGACCGCCTCCGAGATGCGCGGCTCGGTCTCGGCGGCGACCGTGCTGCCCGCCTTCCTGATGGCCGTTCTCATTCACTCGCTGTTCAATCATTTCTTCGTATCGCCCCTCGTCTCCGCGCTTGCGCTGCTGATCGGCGTACCGCTGATGATGATGCTCGTCTTCCGGCAGAGCGAGCGTACGCTCCGCAGATGGCTCGGTATCGGCTTCGACTCGGACCAGCAGATGCTCGAGATGATAACATCGGGCGATATAGCAAGCACGCCCGTCGGCGAATACCTCATCTCACTCAAGCGGACCTTCTCGGGAGAGACGGTGGCCGATATGCTCTGCTGCCTGCGCCTGCACCTCGAACTGTCGATAAAGGCGAAGGGGCTCCTCCTGATGCGGGAGAACGGATTCGAGCCTCCCCCTGACCCCGACGTCGAGGACATGTTCAGTGAACTCAAATACCTCGAGGGACGCATAGGGGTGACCGGAAAGCTCGCGCTCCATCCTTTGCTCCGCTGGAGCAGCCGCGATCTCTGGCAGCTTCACATGTTGACGGGGCTTATGCCGGGGAATCGGATACGATACTGAAAATGAGAAGGGCGGCCGGGATACGACCGCCCAGTGTTATCAAATACTGGCGCGCAGGCTCTAGAAATCGAACGGGTAGATGGTCTTGCGCTTGTTGCCCTTCGCCCTCTCGGCGGCGGCCTTGACCATCTCGGCAATCTGTGCGTTAAGGGCATCGGCCGCGTCCCCGCTCATCCTGAGGCCGTGCTTCTTGGCCAGTTCCTTAATCCTGGAAGCGTAAACGTAAGTCTCTGCCATCTTATCCCTCCTTCTTTCTGTCGGTTGACAGGCTTCGAGACGAGTTGCTTACCATTAAACCTGAACGAAGCCTAAACCGCTTCCATTTGCCTTGTCAACTTCATTTGTCGTTTTTTTTGAGGATTATTCTCGCGTCGGCGATGACGCATCTTTCCTCCGTACAGAGTACAGGATTGAGATCTACCGACTCGACGAGGTCCGCCATCTCGACAATCAGGCTGGAGAAACCTGCTATCAACTTCCTCAGTTTCTCCATGTTCACTCCCGCAGACCCGCGATAGCCGCGCAGGATGCTGCTTGCTACGATGTCGTCGAGCATCGAGTCGACTTTCTTCTCCTCGATCGGCGCCATCCTTATCGCCGTGTCCCTGTAGATCTCGACGCCGACTCCCCCCATTCCGGCCAGCACCACGGGCCCGAACTGCACATCGATCTTTCCGCCTATGATCAGCTCGATCCCGGGCAGCATCTCCTCGACAAGAACGCCTTCGAATCCATCGATATTGCTCAGGCGAGCGAACACCTCCCGCATCGCCCCGGGGCTCTCGATCCCTATGGCGACGCCGCCGGCTTCCGACTTGTGTATGACGTCGGGCGAGACGACCTTCGCCACCACGGGCCATCCGATACGCTCTCCCGCAGCAACGGCCTCATCTTCCGAGCGTACCCGCTCCGAGACAGGAACATCGAATCCGGCGTCGGCGAAAAGGCGCTTCGCGTCGGGTTCGAGGACCCAACCTCGTTTTTTCGATTCCTCAAGGACTGCGACAGCAGTTTCGCTCAGCATGGCCTGCACCTCTTCATAGCCTCGACCATCAGAATCGCTCCATCGATAGAGTCCGAGACGGGAACGTTGTTGAGCTGGAATCCCTCTATGATCATCCTGTACTTCTCGACGTGTGGGACGTATGCAACGATCGGTTTCCCCTCCTCCTGGTAGACCTGGCTCAGCCTTGCGCCTACATCCGATGTGACCTCTGGTATGTAGGGAAGCAGGAGCATGATCACGCAGTCGATGTCGGGAAGCCTGCTCAGCTCACCGGCCGCGATGACGAAATCGTCGTCCCGGGCGCTTCCGGTCAGGTCGATCGGGTTGCCCAGCGAAGCGATCGGCTGGACGCTCCCGGAGAGTCGCCCGCGTATCCTCTCCTGGACCTCTTCGGAGAACTGCGGCACGACGAGACCCGACGCCTCGCACGTGTCGACCGCCATGGCGCCGTGCCCTCCGCTAGCCGTTACGATGCCGACCCTGCCGTCGATCCCTCCGGGGTAGCAGCTCAGCGATTCGCAGAACGAGACCATCTCGTACTCGTCCTTCGCCTCGACGATCCCGAACTGGCGCATCACGGATGAAAAAACGTCGTAGTCCCCCGCTATCGAGGCGGTGTGACTCGACACCGCACGTATTCCCGCAGCGCTCTTGCCGGCCTTCATTATTATCACCGGCTTGGGGCTCCTGCCCGCCGCTTTGACGAACTCCCTCCCCTCGCCAGGACCGAATCCCTCGACGTAGAAGGCGATCACATCCGTCTTCTCGTCCCTCGCGAGGTACTTGAACAGCTCGAGCTCACCGACCGCCGCCTTGTTGCCGATGCTCACCGCCCTCGAGAGCCCGATCCCCTGCCCTGCGAATTTTACCATCTGGTCGACGAGTATCCCGCCGCTCTGGCTGACGAGCGCCACGTTCCCCGGCTCGGGCCTGACCATCCTCTCGCTCGGCAGGAAGAGGGAGTCGACCTTACCCGGGGAGAAGATCCCGAGACAGTTGGGGCCGATTACGGGAAAATCGGCCTCGGCGGCGATCTCTTCGAACTGCCGTCTCAGGTCGTACCTCCCCGTCTCGGCGAACCCGCCCGATATTACAACGGCCCCGCCGACCCAGCTGTCGATGCATTCCCTGAGAACACCGGGAACGTGCTCGGACCGCACGGCGATGATCGCCAGGTCTATCTTCTCGGGGATCTCCGAGATCGACGTGTAGATCTTTTCCTTGTGGTACGTCCCGCCCTTCGGGTTCACACCAAACACCTTCACCGGGTATCGGAAATAGTTCTTGTTGTAAATGATGTTGGCCGGATGGCGCTCGTTGCTCAGCGACAGTCCTACAACCGCCATCGTCTTCGGCTCGAAAAGGGTCCTGAAATCCAAGAGTCCTCCTTGTGCGCTCTCTTTCTGTCGAAAACCCATCCTGCAACAGCGCCGCCGCCGTGTCAAGTGCCGAGCGTGATCCCGCCGCCTTCGACTTCCGCGATCTCCCGTCTTGCCTTCTCCTCGTCGACAAAATAGAGCAGGATGCCGCCCGCTATGAAGAGGATCGAGACCGAGGTGATGCCGAGCCTCGTCGCCGTCTCCGCGCCGGCGCCGAGGGATCTGAGCACGAGGCCGGTAGTGCCGATAAGCACCGGGCCCATCACCGCGGCGAATTTGCCGATCATGTTGTAGAATCCGAAATACCTCGCCGATTTTTCCTCCGGGACGATTCCGGCGAAGAACGAACGGCTCAGGGCCTGGATGCCTCCCTGGACGAGACCGACCGAGACGGCGAGGACGTAGAACTCCTCGCGGCTGTCCATCAGAGCCGCCCAGACCGTTACGAAAAGATAGACCCCTATCGCGATGAATATCGCCCTGCGCGCCCCTATCCTCGCGCCGATCCTCCCGAACACTATTGCCGACGGGAACCCTACGAACTGCGTCACGAGAAGAGCCACTATCAGATCGTTGCGCTCGAGGCCGATCGACATTCCATAGTCGACCGCCATCCTCACGATAGTATCAACCCCGTCGATGTACAGCCAGTACGCGACGAGAAAGAGAAAGACCGTCCTGAGCCTCCTTATCGCCCTGAATGTCCCGATCAGTTCCCGCACACCTCCCGCTACGATCCTGCTTATGCCCGCCGTGCGTTCCGGGCGCTTCTCTTTGACAAACATGATCAGGGGTATGGTGAAGACGGCCCACCATACGCCCACCGTGAGGAAGGAGTACCTGACCGCCTCCTCCGGCCCGGCGAGCCCGAAGGCGGCGGGCCGCAGCGTCATCGCGATATTGAGAGCGAAGAGAAGGCCGCCACCGAGATATCCGAGTGCGTAACCGAGTGCCGAAACCCTCTCCCTCTGTTTCGCTCCCGCCACCGACACGAGCAGGGAGTCGTTGAAGACGATGCTTCCGCTGAACCCGATCGACGCGAGGACGAAGACAAGTATCGCAGCCTTCCAGTCCCCCCGGGAGACCATCCAGAGAGCCGCCGTCATCAGGGCCCCCATGAAGGCGAAAAAGACGAGGAATCTCTTCCTCGCCGAGCCGTAATCGGCGATTGAGCCGAGCACCGGCGCGAGCAGCGCTACCGCTATCCCGGCTAACGAGTTCGCGAGGGCCAGCCTGGCCGTTGTGACCGTCGTATCGGCTCCGGCACTCCAGTACTCGTTGAAGAATACAGGGAAGAATCCGGCCATCACCGTCGTCGCGAAGGCCGAGTTTGCCCAATCGTACATCGCCCAGGAGAATATCGCTTTTCTGTCGGAGCCGCCGTCCATTGCTTCCGCCTTCCAAAAACCCCTCGGATGCCGATTCTATACAATTTTTTAGGGGATTGAACAGAATTCTCCCTTGACAATTTATTTACTTTGAAACATATTGTAGACGATTTGCGTATAATTACATAGAATTCGTATACACAAAGGCCCTTGATATGAATAACGAAGTCAAAGAAAAACCCTCCCTTAAAAAGGAACAGATAGTCCGTACGGGAGACCTCCTCTTCTCCAGACACGGTCTCAGGCGGGTCACGGTCGAGGAGATATGTCGCGCGGCCGGCGTAAGCAAGATGACCTTCTACAAGTACTTCCCCAACAAACTCGAGCTGTTCAAGCATATATGGAACAGGTGGAGCGACTCGATATTCGAGCGTCTTCTCGAGATGAAAGGCAACGGCGCTTCCTTCATGGAGAGGATGAAGGCGATCGTCGAGTTCAAGGTGGAGCTCATATCCAGGATGAACCCTGAACTCATCGAGGATATGATCCATGCCGGTCCCGAGCTCGAGGAATTCATTCAGGGTCTCAGGGCAAGAAGCATGAAACGATTCGTCGAGTTCGTCTCCGATGCGCAGGAAAAAGGCGAGATGAGAAGGATCAGGCCAGAGTTCCTGGTTACTGTGCTCGCCCACCTGGGAGAGCTGATCAAGGATGACAGGCTGAGAAGGTTGTACCCGACCGACATCGACTTCATCAGGGAAGTGAACGATTTTTTCTTCTTCGGTATCATGCCCGCAGAAGAAAAGCGAAAGGACGAACAGTGATGAGGCTCACATGGAAAACAGCGGTATGCGCGGCGATCGTCGTCCTGCTGCCGCCTGCCTCCTATGCCGCATCCGGTTCATCGTACTTATTTTCCGGTGAGGCTTCTGGATGGGCCCTTGGTTCGCTCGCCGAGAGAGATAACACCTGGAACGTCGGCGCCCGGTACATCCCGGCATTTACGGCTTACAAAGAAAGCGGCGCCGGGAAGATGCTCGATCTCTACATCTACCTCAATGCCTTCGCCGCCGCCTCGAGCATCGAGGACTACGATAACTACGACCTCGACCTCTACCGCTTAGTCTTCAGGTACGCCACGCACAGGACCGAGACCCGCATCGGCCTGCAGAAGATAGCGTTCGGCCCGGCGATGGTGCTGCGTTCGCTGATGTGGTTCGACAGCATGGATCCGCGCGATCCCCAGCAGTTGACCGAGGGTGTGTGGGCGCTGAGGTTCCGGTACGACGCGCTGGACAACTCGAGCCTCTGGCTATGGAGTATCTATCCCGACGGCGAGAGAAAGGGTCTTGAGATCGTGCCGGGCGAAAAGGGTTATCCCGAGCTCGGGGGCCGCTACCTCCGCCCCGTGCCGGCCGGCGAGATGGCACTGACGTTCAATTCGAGGCAGGCCGAGATGCCGGGAACGGGGATAGATTTCAGGGAGAACAGGATAGCCCTCGACGGGAAATGGGATATCGAGGTCGGATTGTGGTTCGAGGCGGTCCTCCAGCACCAGAACGAGGATTTAATACCGATGCAGTGGCGAAAGATGCTCACGCTCGGCACCGACTACACCTTCGGAGTCGGCAACGGCCTCTATATGGTGCTCGAGCACATGGGGATCTTCATGTCGTCGGGCGCGTGGGGAAGCGACGAGGACTACCAGACCACGTCGTGGATGGCAAACTACCCGCTCGGCTTCATCGACAATCTCTCTGCGATCGGTTTCTACTCGTGGAGCACGGAGAAGTACTACCAGTACCTCGCCTGGCAGCG
This sequence comes from Candidatus Krumholzibacteriota bacterium, assembly GCA_030613345.1. Lineage (GTDB taxonomy): Bacteria > Krumholzibacteriota > Krumholzibacteriia > Krumholzibacteriales > Krumholzibacteriaceae > JAUWCL01. The sequence goes on along the minus strand of JAUWMD010000015.1, from coordinate 4,501 downwards.
GACTTGGGACAACTGGATCCTCCATATCAACGCTTTCCACTATCCCGAGACGGACGCCTCATTCAGCCCGTTCGGAACTGGACAGCCGCTCATGGGAACGGGCGGACAGGTCCTGGTCATCTTCAACCATTAGGTATACTACGCATGCGGAAAGGATCAAGAAAATGACGACACGATCAGCAACGAACAAGGAGGACCGGTGATGCAGAACGGCAATCTGATAGAGACCTTCGACCTGGTCAAGCAGTTCCCCATCGGCGGCAGGAAGTTTACTGCGCTCAGGGACGTGAACATGAAGGTCAGGCGCGGTGAGTTTCTAGGTTTGGTCGGGCCGAGCGGCTCGGGGAAAACCACCCTGCTCAACATCATCGGAGCCCTCGACAAACCGACGAGCGGCAGGACTGTCGTAATCGGGATGGATACTGGCAAGCTCAGCCACAAGGAATCGGCGATGCTCAGGAGCGAGTATCTCGGTTTCATATTCCAGACCTACAACCTCCTGCCCGTCTACACCGTCTACGAGAACGTCGAGTTCCCCCTCCTCCTGCTCGGCATGGAGGAAAAGAAAAGGCGCGAGATGGTAATATCGGCGCTCAAGTGGGTCGGCCTCGACGACCGCGCCCGCTCGAGGCCCTCCACGCTCTCCGGCGGGGAGAGCCAGCGGGTCGCGATCGCCAGGGCTATGGTCAAGCGCCCGAAGCTCGTGCTCGCCGACGAGCCGACGGCCAACCTCGACGCGGAGAACTCCTTCAACGTCCTCGACATGATGGTCAGGCTCAACGAGGAGCTCGAGACGACCTTCGTATTCGCCACCCACGACGACAAGGTCATCCGCTACCTCCGCCGAAAGATCACGCTGAACGACGGGCGCATCGTGGAAGACATCGAGACCGTCCCGTCCCCGCCCGGGCAGGGAGGTGAGTGATGCTCGTTCTCAAGCTCGCCCTGAGGAATATTATCGGCGCCGGACTGAGGACCTGGCTCAACGTCGTCGTCCTCTCCCTCGCGTTCGTACTGATAGTATGGACACAGGGATTCATCCAGGGGATGCAGGAATACTCGCAGCGGGCACTGATCGACACTGAGGTCGGAGGCGGCCAGTTCTGGCGCCCCGAATACGACCAGTACGATCCGCTCACCCTCGAGGACAGCCACGCTCCCCTCTCCCCCGCGCTGCGGAAGCTCGTAAACGACGGAAGCGCCACGTCGATCCTGATCACGATGGGAACTATCTATCCCGGGGGACGGGCGATGCCGGCTCTGATCAAGGGGATAGATCCGTCGCAGAAAGCATTGAACATCCCCGCCGGGATGCTCGGCCGCGTAAGTGACGGTGATATCCCGGGCCTTATAGGTCAACGGATGGCGAAGACGACCGGGCTGAGGGAGGGCGATTTCGTCACAGTGCGCTGGCGTGACGTCGGGGGCACATTCGACGCTGCTGATATCAGGATCGCGGCGGTTGTGATCACTGATATGCCGACGATCGATCAGGGACAGATTTGGATCCCTCTTGAGCGCCTCAGGGAGATGTTGAGGACGCCCGGCGAGGCGACGCTTGTCGTCGTCGACAAGGACACCGCGACGGTCCCGGAAGCCGGAGGCGGCTGGATATTCCGCGACCAGGAATACATGCTCAAGGAGATCGTCGAGATGGTGAAGTCGAAGATGGTCAGCACACTGTTCATGTACTCCCTGCTGATGTTCATGGCGCTGATCGCCATCTTCGATACGCAGGTCCTCTCAATATGGCGCAGACGCAAAGAGATGGGAACGATGATGGCTCTCGGTATGATGAGGTCGAGGATCGTGGCGCTCTTCACCCTGGAGGGCGCACTTCACGGATTCCTCGCAGTGGTAGCCGGGGCGATATACGGGCTGCCGCTGTTCATGCTGTCGAAAAAATACGGCTTCCCAATGCCTGATGTAGTCGACGACTGGGGATTCGCCATACCGCAGAAGCTCTACCCGAGCTACGGAGCCGTCCTGCTCCTGGGAACGACCCTTCTCGTACTCGTTTCGGTGACCTTGGTAAGCTACATACCTTCGGCGAAGATCTCGAGGCTAAAGCCCACCGACGCACTAAGGGGGAAGATGACATGATACGCCACCTGATGAAGGGCCTGCTGCGGGACAGGCACAGGAGTCTCTTCCCGGTGATGATCGTCGCAGCCGGGGTGTCGGTCTCGATCCTGATGTACTGCTTCATGGACGGCATGGTAGACGATATGGTAAGAAGCAGCGCCCGCCTCGACACAGGTCATCTCAAGATAGTCACCAGGGGATACAATGAGCTTATGACCCAGGCACCGAACGATCTCTCCGTGAGGGATTCGGACGCGATGATGGAGCGGCTGCGGCGCGACTATCCCGACATGGAATGGACCGGCAGGATCAAGTTCGGCGGCCTCCTCGATTTTCCCGACGAGAACGGCGAGACGAAGGCTCAGGGTCCGACAATAGGGTTCGCGGCCGACCTGCTTGGGGAGGATTCGAAGGAGATCGGCCGGCTGAACCTCGAAAGCGCGCTCGTGCGCGGCAGGCTTCCCTCCTCCCCCGGCGAGATCATTGTCAGCGAGGATTTCATCGCCCGTCTCGGGGTAGAGATCGGAGAAACGGCTACGCTGATAGGCTCGACAGCATACGGTAGCATGGCCGTGTATAACTTCGTGCTCGTCGGCACGGTTCGTTTCGGGATCGCGCCGCTTGACCGTAATACGATGATAGCCGACATTTCCGACGTACGGTACGCCCTCGACATGGAAGGCGCTACATCAGAGATACTCGGATACTACTCGAACATGCTCTTCGACGCGGGAGACGCCGCAGAAAAAGCGGACGCGTTCAATGCGGCGAGGGAGGGTCAGGAAAGCGACTTGACACCGTTAATGCTGACGCTTCGAGACCAGAACGGGCTGGGGATAATGCTCGACCTCATGATGATGAGGTCGACGATAATCATCACGATCTTTATAATGGTCATGTCGATCGTTCTGTGGAACACAGGGCTGATGTCGGGGATCAGGCGCTACGGCGAGTTTGGGGTCCGCCTCGCTATCGGCGAGTCGAAGCCGCACGTCTACGTGACACTCATAGCCGAGGCGGTCCTTGTCGGCCTGGCGGGCACAGCGATCGGAACGGCGATCGGACTCTCCTTCTCGTACTTCCTCCAGGAGGTCGGATGGGACGTCACAGGGATGCTGCAGGGCTCCTCGGTCATGATGTCGAACGTTATGCGCGCAAGGGTCTCCTTTACCGGCGGAATCATCGGCCTGATCCCGGGACTCGCGGCCACCATTCTCGGGGCCTCTTTCTCGGGGGCCAATATCTTCAGGAGGCAGACATCACAACTTTTCAAAGAACTTGAAGTGTAACAGATATTCACCTGTATTAAAGGGAGTTGCGAGATGAAGAGATTCACGCTATTAATTATCCTGATCCTGGCGGCTGCATGCGCCGCGCAGGGGGAAGATTATCCCGACGGCGAGGAGATCCTGAGGAAGGTGGACGAGAACCTCGTCCTCGACAGAGCTACCGGGATCTCGGTGATGATCATTCACGCACGCAGCGGGACGAGGACCATCAAGTCGAGGTTCTGGGTAAGGGGAGACAGCGAGTCGTTCGTCGAGTATATCTCCCCGGCGCGGGAGCGTGGCAAGAAGATGCTGAAGCTCGGCGATAGGCTGTGGACCTATGCCCCCGAACCTGCAGACCGGATCATTACGATATCGGGGCACCTGCTGAGGCAGTCGGTCATGGGATCTGACCTCTCATACGAAGACATGATGGAGAACGACCGCCTCGTAGACCTCTATGATGCGAAGATCACCGGCGTCGAGGAAATCGATGCCCGGGAATGCTGGGTCATAGAGATGGTCTCGAAAGGCGAAGAGGTCGCCTATCACTCGCGCAGGGTCTGGGTCGACAGGGAGCGCTACCTCCCCCTGAAGGAGGAGAGGTTCGCGAGGAGCGGCCGTCTGCTCAAAACTACTTCGATCAAGGAAGCATTTCAGATCGACGGCAGGTGGTATATGAAAAGAGCAATATTCAAGGACATGCTGTCGAGTGGAGAAGGGACCGAGTACATCATCGAAGAGATCGATTTCGACGTGGAGATCCCCGACCATATCTTCACGAGAGCATCTCTCAGGAAGTAGTCCTGTCGACGGTCCTCGCCCACAGGAAATAGACGGGATACCGGCCCGCTTATTTTCATGGAATCCCTGGAGGCTTTGCCTGTAGAATCTATTATGGGCTTGGATAAGCTGTTATAGACGTGATGCTCCCTGACTGTCCAATACCTGGAGGGAAATGATGAAACATGTATTGCGATCCGCTTCAATGTTCTTCTTTATCCTGTTCGGCCTCACCCAGTCGTTCGCGTGCGCCGGAACAGGCGAAAGCGGGACGGATCCCGCCGGCGCGGAAGCACTGGCCGAAGGCTACAACCGCTTCGGCGTCGCTCTCTTCACCCGCGCAGCGGCCGGCAGCGATGGGGATA
>JAUWMD010000270.1 GCA_030613345.1 Candidatus Krumholzibacteriota bacterium | reverse complement strand
CCATGCCGCGCATGATGAATTCGCGCGCGGGGGTCAGCACCATATACTTCAGGAACGTGTTGCCGCCGAGATCGAGAGGAGGAAGGGGGACGGGAATGGTCAGTGCCGTGTCGAGGGGCGCGTCGTAGCCGGTGGCATGGTCCTTCCACGTCTCCCTGATGTGGATGTCGAGGGGCAGCCACGGCGAATCGGCGAGCCTCGGCACAGGTTTGTGGAACTCCGTCGAGTACGAGACCCTGACTCCTGAGTTGGGAAGCCTGAATGTCCCGGAGGACGCCGTCAGGTTCGGTGCTCCGCGAGGCAGCTCGCCGGCAAGCGTAACGCCGTTTTCCTCGCCCAGCCTCGCCGCGATCTCGATCCCGGCGCAGCACGTGGCGCGGTCGACGAGAACTACGATGTCCCTTCCCGGCTGACCGCTTTTCCATCTGCGGGATCCGTCCACGAACGCCTCGACGAGCTCGCTGTTCCTGCTGGTGCAGCCACGGAGATCTGCTATAAGCCTTGAAACGCCGGCGCCCTGCAGCTCTGCCAGGCTCTCCGCGATCATGGTTCCCGTCTCGGATGTTCCCTCATCGGGACCGAAATATCTTATCACCGCCGCCGGCCTGCCGCCCTCGGCTATATCGAGCACGACGGCCTCAGTCTCTCCGACGGGGCGGACCTCGCCCTTTCGGGGGATGCGGGCCCTAGTCCAGCCCGATGTATCGAGAGAGTCGGGGTGGATGGTAGCAAGGCTCAGCTCGATCTCGCCTCCGTCGTTGCCGGTGAACACGGCTTCGACCGTGAAACCGTCGCCCGCGAATCCGAGGACGGCGAGCACCTCCCCGTACGATATGTGGCGGGGAACCGAGACGAGCCACTCCGCGTAATTGTCGCGGGATACGAGGGGGCGGATCGCGGTGACGGCTTCGGCTACCGGCCTTCCGCCGATCGAGATCAGCTTCGTCCCGGCAGCCGTTTCGTATCCCGGAGCGGCGGCGATCACCCTCAGCTCGCTGCCGAAGTATCTCAGTTCGACGGGCAGGCGCCTGAAACGGCCGTCTAGCCACGAACGGTCTATCCCCGTTTGTCCGTCGCCTATCATGGCGAGAAGGCGGCTCAATTCGATCAGTATCCTCTCGTCCTCCCAGTCGCCGAGGCTGTCGACGAGGACGGACCTGGCATTTTCCAGCTCTTCTTTCGTAACATTACGGTACAGGTCGGGATGATTGCGCGAAAGGCGCGAGAACAGGTCGTTGATATCGGACTGCCAGAGCCCCGGCACCATGTGCTGCCGGCCGTCCCTGTCTCCGCCGCATCCGGCGGCGAGCATCAGAGTGCAGGCGGCGGTAAGGGCAAGGATGATGGTTGTTATGACGCTGCCGGTCCGTGAAATCCTCATTGCAGCCCCTCCAGGTAATGAAATCTCGTATCGAGAGTCCCGATAAATATTTAACGCGGCAGGTCCCGTTACGGTTCCGTCATTATCCGGATTTCTCGGGTGGGCGCCTCTCGGGGACGTAACCATGCGGGATCTTTTCCTCGAGCCATTCCTTCGAGACGTAGAGGTTGCAGTAGCAGCTCCCGTACTCGGCCACGTCCGGCTCGCGGTAGTCGCACGGGCAGCAGATGTCGCGGTCCTTCTCGCGGTCCCCGCTGGCGAGCCTGCAGGGGCAGTTCATGTAGCCGTATCGTTCCCTGTTGGTCAGCAGCCCCTCGAGGATTCCCATCGTGCAGGCCATGTCGCTGTTGAAGTAATATCCCTTCTTCTCCTGCAGCGGCTTCAGCCTCTCGTACAGTTTTTCAGCTTCTGTCATGACAGTCCCAGCGCATCTCTGATCTCCTGTTCCTTGAATCCGACGATGACGGTATCGCCGATCAGGATCGTCGGGTAGGAGACCCTTGAATTGATCTTTCTTATCTGCTCAATTACGGTGCGGCGTTCGTCCCCGGCCAGGAGATCGACGTCGGTGAACTCGAACTCGATCCCCTGGTCGATGAAGAATTCCTTGGTTCTCCTGCAGTGGCTGCAGGTGCTCAGGGTGAACATCTTTATCGTTACGTCGCTCAAACCCGTCCTCCTTCGTAAGCTTTGCGTCTCGGTGCCGGCCGGCTGCAAGTCCTTCAGGGGTCGTATAGCGCTCATCCTCACCTTTCCGGTACCACGGGCAAAACGATTCTTGCACACGGTAGGGGGTGATGTAAAGGAATTGCAAGTTTTTGCTCGACATTCATTCATAAACCGTTATTGTACTGTGTGCACATCGGTTTTACCCTGCGCCCGCCGGCGCATCAAGGGGCCGATTTTTGCCAATTATAAAAATAACTTTTACGTAGAAAGACCCTTTACGGGACACAGGATGGGGGCATTTCGATGAGCAAGAAGATGGTGACCATCGACGGAAACGAGGCGACTACCTATTCGGCTCACAAGCTGAACGAGGTCTGCGCGATCTACCCGATCACTCCGTCGTCAGCGATGGGCGAGTTCGCCGACAAGTGGTCCGCCGCCGGCAGGACGAACATCTGGGGCACGATTCCCAGCGTCACGGAGATGCAGAGCGAGGGAGGCGCCGCCGCGGCGGTTCACGGTGCTCTTCAGAGGGGCGCGCTGACGACGACCTTTACCGCGTCGCAGGGACTGCTCCTGATGATCCCGAGCATGTACAAGATCGCCGGCGAGCTTACTCCTACTGTCTTTCATGTCTCAGCCAGGGCGCTCGCTACCCACGCGCTTTCGATCTTCGGCGATCACAGCGACGTGATGTCGGTCCGCATGACAGGCTTCGCCCTGCTCTCTTCGGCCTCGGTGCAGGAGGCGATGGACATGGCGACGATCGCCCAGATGGCCACCCTCGAATCGAGAGTCCCGTTTATACATTTCTTCGAGGGCTTCAGGATCTCTCACGAGGTAAACAAGGTCGAGCTGATCGAAGACGACCAGTTCAGGCAGCTGATCGATGAGGAGTTCGTCAGGGCGCATCGCGAGAGGGCGATGACCCCTGACAAGCCGATCCTCCGCGGCACAGCCCAGAACCCCGATACCTTCTTCCAGGCACGAGAGACGATCAACCCGTTCTACGACGCGTGCGCTGGTATCGTCATCGAGGCGATGAAAAAGTTCGAGAAGGTCGTCGGGCGCAAGTACGAGATATTCCAGTATTACGGCGCTCCCGACGCCGAAAAGGTCATAATCATAATGGGCTCCGGAGCCGAGACCGTGCAAGAGACGGTCGACTATATGCTCGCCAGGGGCGAGAAGGTCGGCGTCCTCAAGGTGAGGCTCTACAGACCGTTCGATGTGGACTGCCTTATAAATGCGCTTCCCGCGAGCGCCAGGGTGATCAGCGTCC
>JAUWMD010000184.1 GCA_030613345.1 Candidatus Krumholzibacteriota bacterium | reverse complement strand
AACTCGAACACGATACTCGAGCAGCGTAAAGCGATTCCCGAGGGCGGCGACATCATAAGTGACGAGGAGGAAGCGGCCGTGGGCGTTCTCGAGGAGGTCGAGGTCGGCAGGGAGCTGCTGACGAAGATGATCCTCGAGCGTGCTTCCGAGCTCGTGCCGCAGTACGGGATCGAGCTTCTCGATGTCCATATCAAGAGGCTCAACTATATCGAGGATGTCCGCAAGAAGGTCTACGAGCGGATGATCTCCGAGCGCCAGAGGATCGCCTCGAAGTACCGCAGCGAGGGCGAGGGGAAGAGGGCCGAGATCGGCGGAATGAAGGAGAAGGAGCTCAACAGGATATACTCCGAGGCGTACAAGAAAGCGGAGACGATCCGGGGAAAGGCAGACGCGCAGGCGACGAAGATATACGCCGACGCCTACAGGCAGGACCCTGAGTTCTACTCGTTCCTCAAGACGCTCGACGTATACAAGGAGACGATGGGAGAAAACAACCGGATCATCCTCACGACGGATACCGACCTCTACAGGTACCTGAGAAGGATCGGCCGGAGATAGCAGGCTCCAGAGAGGCCTGAAATCGTTAAAAAGATACACGGTGAAGTCTTAACCGTTGGGAAGGGGCTTCACCGTGTGCTATAGTTACCGGACCCCTGTCGGATGGCCGTTTCTTCTGATGGAGGATTGTTTTATGGGTCTTGCCGGCATGCATGTTCAAAAATCATCAATCTCTGCTTTTCTCGCTATCCTGCCTGTGCTGCTGATCTCCGCGGGGAGCGTCTTCGCGTGGAATCACTCCGAGCTCGACTGGAAGACGATCGATACTGAGCATTTCTCCGTTCATTTCCATGAAGGGGTGGAGGCGAGCGCCTTCGAAGTGGCGCGTATCGCCGAGGAGATATATGTCCCCATCACGACCCTCTACGAATACAGGCCCGACAGGGTCCACATCCATATAACAGACAGGGCCGGCCTGCCCGAGGGTGCGGCTTACTACTATCTCAACAGGATCGATATTGATACGGATGACATCGATTTTCAACTGAGGGGTAACGCCGACTGGTTGAGGAATGTGATCACTCACGAATTCACCCACATGGTATCACTGCAGGCATCGATGAAGATGCCCCGATGGATGCCGGCGATCTACCTCCAGGGCTTCAATTTCGAGAAGGAAAAACGCCCGGACGTAATATCCGGATACCCCAACTTTACAGGTTCGCTACCACTGTCCGGGGAATCGGTCCCTAACTGGTTTGCCGAGGGTATGGCTCAGTACCAGGCGAATGGCGCCAGGAATGATATCTGGGATTCGCACAGGGACATGGTCCTTCGCATGGCGGCGCTCGAAGACCGGCTCCTGACACTCGACCAGATGGGCGTATTCGGGAAAAGTTCTGCGGACGCCGAGCTCCTGTATAACCAGGGGTACTCGCTGGTCAGGTACATCGCCGACAGATACGGCGAGGACAAGATCGGTCTGCTCGCCTCAGCCCACGGGAAACTCTGGCGTACCGGATTCGGAGGCGCGAGCAGCGAAGTCCTCGGAATATCCGAGGGAGAGCTTTACCGAGCGTGGATGAAGGATATCACCGATGCATATGCAGAGAGGGTAAAGATCATTCCTCCCGGCAGGCAGGGCTCGAAGATAGCGGGAGATGGTTTCTTCAACTACCATCCCGTTCCCGACGGAAACGGCGGGATATATTACCTCTCCAACATGGGTAGAGTATACCGCGATGTGGACCTCGTGCATCTATCCGTCGGTGGGGAAGAAAAGACGATAGCCTGCGACCTCTCTTCGGGCGCATGCGTTTCCGCCGACGGCAGGACGCTGCTCTATTCGAGAAAATCAGGTGATAACAGGCATGGATACGAATTCAACGACGTTTACAGATACGACATCGGATCGGAGAAGGAAGAGCGCCTCACCGAGGGACTGAAGGCGTCGGGCCCGGTCTTCTCTCCAGAGGGGAAGAGGATAGCCTTTATAATCTGCGGAGACGGTTTCAGCAGCGTCGGCATGATGTATCTCGAGGACGGAAATATCCGGATGCTGTCCGGCAGCATCCCGGGCAGGAGATATACCGGTCTTTCCTGGTCGGAACGCGGATTACTCGCTTCGAGGTTCGACGGGCTGAGCAGGGATATCATCCTTATCACTCCCGAAAGCAGAGAGGAGACGGTCCTGATCAATACCCGCGCGGACGAGAGGGACCCTCGCTGGACAACAGACGGCAGCGGGTTTTTCTACTCGAGCGACAGGACGGGGATATTCAACGTATATTTCAGGGAGATCGACACCGGAACGGACCTTATGCTCACAGACGTGGACGGCGGTGCCTTCCAGGCGAGTGAGGAGGGGAACGATCTACTGTTAGCCGCATTCGGAAGGGACGGATACGCGATAAGGCGGCTCGATGACTGGCGCGGTCTGGCATCCGCTCCTGACCCGGATGTGGACGAGTGGCTGCTCGAGGAGAGGGCCACATTTATCGGCGGAGGAACGCGGGAACTTCTGACCGATTCACTCGAGGTGAGCGGTAAGTACAGGGTTACCTACACGATGCCGTTTCTTTTTCCGAGACTTATGGTCTACGACAACAAGTTCCGTTTCGGAATCGCACTGGATTCGAGGGATTTCCTCGACAGACAGAGCGTATATGCCGCCGCGTCGGCGTCGTTGGACGGCGAGTTCAATCTCCAGCTGGGCGCCGAGTTCAGGCAGCTGAAGCCGACCTTCACATTCGATCTGCTGCGTATGCGCAAATACTGGGAGATCAACGACTCCTCAGCGGGAGATATCAGGTACAGGTACGATCTCTGGGACGCATACTTTACCTGTAAACTCGAGTTCGAGCAGGAGACGATCCGCCGGCGTAAGGATGTCTCGATCAGGTACAACCACGGCGAGTACGGGGTCAACATCAACGCCTGGCAGTCGGCAGGCATCGAGCTGGGATGGAACTACTACAAGGCGGACGAAGTGGCCCTGATGTTCGATTACAGGAATATCAGGAAGGGAATCGAATCGAACATCAACCCGAGAGGCGGCAGATCGCTGCACGTGGAGGGGGCTACCGTCCAGGCCCAGCTCTCTTCCGGTGATTTCGAGTATTCTTTTCAGCCGCTTTACAACGACAACAATTTCATGCGGTACGTAGTCCGGTACGAGGAATACATCGGTCTGCCCTTCTGGGCTCATTCTCTGACCGCATACATCAGGGGAGGGTGGATAGACCGCGAGGAGATCGACGACTTTTTCTATCTTTATCTGGGCAGCCGTGACGGCCTGAGGGGATACTCGTATAACAGTATCGGGGGGACGAAGAACGCCATGGGGCGCCTGACCTACCGCTTTCCGGTCTGGAGGGATATCGACTACCAGATTCCGGGCATCTACTTCCGGTCGATCTACGCGGCCGTCTTCGCCGAGGCCGGTAAGGCCTGGAACGAGAACACGTTCGACATCGAGAATCCGCAGACCGGAGTCGGGTACGAGCTCAGGCTGAGCGGGTTCACCTTCTTCAGCTATCCGCTCGCCGCAACGTTCATGGGAGCGTACGGCCTCGATTCAATAGAGTACGACGATCCTTTTGTCCCGGAACTCTCGTACACAGAGGGCCAGGCGTGGAGATATTACGGAAGCGTTCTCTTCAGCTTCTGACAGGAACACCATGAAGGTAAGACTCGGTGGCTACAACATAGACACGAAGACTATCAGGGAGCTTGCGGGTGACAGGTACGCAGACATGACGCCGGAGATAATTTCCGCGTCGTATGCGAGGATCAGCCGCGATCCGCGCGATGTCGGTCTCCTGCGCGATGAGGCGAGAAAGGACGTCGAGAAGGCGAGAAAGTCTAACAGGGCGATCGTATTCGGGCTCGGTCACTCTTCGATAGCCGAGCATGCCGTCTTCAACTTCGATGTGATGGGGATATCGAGGCTCGCCGTCGAGTCGGTCGAGCACTTCAGGCTCGCCTCGTTCACGGAGAAATCCCAGCGTTACATCAGGTTGGGCCGGGATTTCGTTGTCCCGGAGGAGATATCGAAAGCCGGGATGAAGCGGGATTTCAAGGGACTCATGAGGGAGTTGTCCGATGCGTACCAGATAGTGTACGAGAGTATAAGGGCCCTGGGTGCAGAAGACGAGACTGCGAAGGAGGATGCGAGGTACCTGATGCCGCTCGCTACCACTGCACAGTTCGGTATGACTGTTAACGCGAGAGAACTCGAGTACATGATCAGCAGGCTCGCATCGCATCCTCTCGCCGAGCTGAGGGAATTCGCATCGAGACTTTACGGCGTAGCGGGCAGGATAGCTCCGTCACTTGTAAAATACCCCGATCCCACGGAATATTTCAAGGCCGTCCCTTCCGTGAGGAATGAGATCCGCGAAATAGCCGGCAACAAGAAATCTTCCCCCGGTGGCGACGGGCCGAGCGCAATCCTCGTCGACGTTACACCCGACCCTGACACAAGGCTTGCGGCAGCGCTGATCTTCGCCTCGACAGACATGGGTCATTCCGAGTCAATGCGGAGGGCCGCGAAGATCGGAAAGAGAAGGCGCACTGACCTGATAGCCTCTACTATGAAGACGATGAAGCCGCACGACAGCGTCTGGCGCGAATTCGAGAATGTCCGTCTCCTCTACGAGGTGATCGTTTCATCCTCATGCTTCGCGCAGCTCAAACGCCACAGGATGGCCACGATAATCACTCAGGACTATCTGCCCTCTCTCGGAATCTCAATTCCTGACTCGGTGAGAAAGGCAGGGCAGGTCGGTCTTCTGCGTGAGGTGGCTTCTACGTCCGGCAGAGTTTACAGAAAGATCAGCTCGAGGGTGGAGAAAGCTCGTGATTACGCCCTTCTCAATGCGCACAGGAGGAGGGTGCTCTTCGAGATCAATCTCAGGGAACTCTATCACTTCTCGAGGCTGAGAAGCGATATACATGCGCAGTGGGAGATCAGACAACTCTCCGATATGATGTGCGACCTCGCCGCGGAGATGATCCCTTCCGGATCGATACTGCTCTGCGGCAAGGACTCGTTCGATCAGCGGAAAAAAGATCTGTTCGGGTAAGCCAGGTCCGAGACCGGGAATCCGTAATGCCGGAATTCATCGAAATCGTAAAAAAGAGGAGAAGCGTAAGGCGCTATAGCCCCGATCCGGTCCCGAGGGATCTGATCGAGAAGTGCCGCGCAGCGTCGCGGCCCGCCCCCCCGGCCGTCGGGGGGGGGTTCACCCCCGCCGGGGGGCACTAGAATTGTGGGGGCGCGGTCCATCCCCGCCTCGCGGGGCGGGCACTGGCGGGGGGGGGACAAGCCCCGCCCCTACGACGTTAAACA
>JAUWMD010000306.1 GCA_030613345.1 Candidatus Krumholzibacteriota bacterium | reverse complement strand
AGGAACGGGAACATCACCACGGCGATTCCCGGGTACACGACGTTCGAGCACATGAAGGAAGATTTCGATATCGCGTACAACCTCGAGTTCAACGAGAAGGAGAAATGCCTTCTCGGCGACTGCAAGCTCAAGGTCGGGATGGGATACTGCAGGCAGTGCGATCTCTGCCTGGGCGACTGCCCGGCGGGTGTCGACGTTCCGACCCTGATGAGGACGCACATGTACGTGGCGCAATACGCCAACTTCCATCATGCCAGGGCGACTCTGGATGAGATAGAGGCGGGAAGGGGCCTCGAAGTATGTTCCGGATGCGGAGCGTGCACAGTCCGCTGCCCCCATTCGGTGGACGTGGCAGCGAAGATCGAGGAATTAAAGCTCATCTACGCGTGACGCCCCGGTGCTGTTATGATATTTTCTTTTTTCCGGCGCTCCTCGCCGCGCCGGATCCAATGAGCAACTGTGCATCCGTATGAGAGAAGGAGAATGCAGGGATGAAGGTTCTTGTGATCGGCGGAGGAGGCAGGGAACACACGATAGCCTGGAAACTCTCCAGATCCCAACATGTCGATACCATATTCGCCGCTCCCGGAAATGCCGGCATCGCCGGCATGGGCGAGTGCGTGCCGATCGGCGCGGATGACAATAAGGCGCTGTTGGAATTCGCACGGGAGAAGAAAGTCGATCTCACGGTAGTCGGCCCCGAGGCGCCTCTTGTCTCTGGAATCGTCGACCTATTTCGCCAGGAGGGTCTCCGGATCTTCGGGTTCGACAGCAAGGGAGCGCTCCTTGAGGGGAGCAAGGTCTGGGCGAAGCAGTTCATGGAAAAATACGATATTCCGACGGGCGATTTCGCAGTTTTCGATAATCACTGCGCGGCGCAGAACGCCATCGACGCGGGTAAGCCACCGTTCGTGATAAAGGCGGACGGGCTCGCCGCGGGCAAGGGAGTGCTGATCTGCGAGACTATAGAGGAAGCCCGGGACGCGGTCGAGACGGTGATGCAGAAGAAGAAGTTCGGAACGGCAGGAGACAGGATAGTCTTCGAGGAGTTCCTCGAGGGGCCGGAGCTCTCGGTCCTCGCCGTCTTCGACGGAAAGGACTATCGGTTGTTCGTCCCGTCACAGGACCACAAGAGGGCCTTCGACGGCGACAAGGGCCCGAACACGGGCGGCATGGGCGCCTACGCACCGGTGCCCGTCCTCGATCATATACTCGAGGAGAAGATACGGATAGAGATCATCGAACGCACGCTGAGCGGCATCCAGTCCGAGAAGGTCGAGGGTGCCGGCGTCGTATATTTCGGTCTCATGCTCACTCCCTCCGGGCCGAAGGTGCTCGAGTACAACTGCCGTTTCGGAGACCCCGAGACACAGGTGATCCTCCCGCTTCTGAAGACAGACCTGTTCGAGGTTCTTTACGAGGCGACGGAGAATAATCTCGAGAGCGTTGATTTCGAGAACAGCGATGAAGCCTGCACATGCGTTGTGATCGCTTCGGGAGGATATCCCGGAAAGTACGAGAAGGGTTTCGAGATATCGGGGATCGCCGAGGCGGAGGAGGCGGGGTGTGCCGTCTTCCACGCCGGTACCGCTATCGAGAACGGCAGAACCGTCAATTCGGGTGGCCGCGTCCTCGGTGTTACCGCGACTGCGCCGACCTTGAGAGAGGCCATCGACAAGGCATATGCCGGGGTCGACAGGATATCGTTCGAGAACTGTTTCTCCAGGCGCGATATCGCGTGGAGGGCCCTGGAAAAATAGACGGGGAAATCGAAAGGAGATAATAGTGGGCGGAGAACTTCAGGTCGCCGTTATCATGGGGAGCGAATCGGACAGGGAAACGATGGAGGTCTGCCTCGCACAGCTTGAGAAGCTCGGTGTGAGAAGCGAGCTCAGGGTGTCCTCCGCTCACAGGATGCCCGAGGCGACAAAGGCCTATATAGAAGAGGCATTGGACAGGGGCGCGAGGGTATTCATCGCCGGAGCCGGTATGTCGGCGGCATTGCCAGGTTTTGTGGCGTCGGTCACGACGAGGCCGGTTATCGGCGTACCCATTCCATCCGGCCTGCCCGACGGGATGGACGCATTGCTCTCGATGGTCCAGATGCCTCCCGGAATCCCCGTTGCGACAGTCGCCGTCGGCAAGGCCGGCGCTAAGAACGCTGCGGTGCTCGCTGTCGAGATACTATCTCTCGTAGACGAAAGGTTCTCCAAAGAGCTGGACAAGATGCGTGACCAATGGAAAAGCCGGTAGAAGGGTACCTCGATAGTCGGAACATCGACGCGGTCTCAGCGAGCCTCAGGTCCGGCGGCGTGGCTGTGCTTCCCACCGATACGATCTACGGATTTCACTGCCTGTATTCGAACCAGTCTTCCATCGACAAGATAAGGCGGCTCAAGGGACGATCGGAGTCCGCCGGCTTCATCCTGCTCGCCTCATCGCTCGAGATGGCCGACAGGCTCGTAGGGAGATGGCCCGCAGGGGTAAGGGATATACTCGGCTCACTGTGGCCGGCGCCGGTCACGGCGGTCCTCCCCGCTTCGAGAAAGATCCCGGCGGTGCTGAGGCCTGAAGGTGGGGTGGCAGTGAGGATCCCCGCGATGCTTTCCCTCGTCGCGCTGATAAAGAGGACGGGAGAACCGCTCGTCTCCACGCGCGTCACCAGGTCGGGCCAAACCCCGGTAAACAGGATAGGCGAGCTCGAAAGGACGTTCCCCGGGCTCGCCGTCT
>JAUWMD010000034.1 GCA_030613345.1 Candidatus Krumholzibacteriota bacterium | reverse complement strand
CCCGTGTACGCTTCGGCCGGAACGGCGCCGTACTTCTCCCATATGATGAGAACTCCGTCCGACTCGCCCCCCTGGGCCATCGGCTGGCTGCCTCTCTTGCGGATATAGCCGCGTGCCTTCTCGACGTACTCCCAGTAGATCGTGTGCAGCTCGGAGACCTTGACCTCCCTGCCGTGGATCCTCTTCACCTCCGACTCGAGGAACGATGTCGTGCAGAAGCACCAGCACATGCCGGTCAGGTGCTGCGGGATGGGCGGGAAATGAAATGGAGGACGAAAGCTTTCCGGGGATTCCGGCATCGCGACAGACGAGAAATCGAAGCGGATGACCTTGCGATCCTCCTTCTTCGCCTTTTTCTTCGCCTCGTGCGCTGCGTCGATCTCCTTCGTTATGCTGTCGGCGACAGCCTTGAGGCTGTCCATCTCTTCGATGATCCCCTTCAGGACGGGGTCGCGGCGGTACTTCTCATACCTCACCCTGTCCCTCTTATCGGCCGATGCCGGTCCGGTGAGCACTGCGGCTAAAACAGCGGCGATAAGCAGGGCGGCGAATATCTTCCTCATCGGATTACCTCCATTTTCTTCGATGTACCTCGACTTGCCTCAGCGGACCTTAACACATGGAGCGGAATAAAAGAAGGGCCGGCGCCCGAAAGGGAACCGGCCCGTGGTTCTGGATCTGGAAGAACTTCCTCAGGGACTCCTGTCCGGTCCCTTCGGTCGCTCGACCTTCGTCTTCGGATTCTTCTTCATCTCCTCGAGCAGGTACTCGACGGCCTTCTCGATCATCGGCTCCATGCCCGACTGGATCAGGCCCGGGTCGTCCCAGCAGTAGATATCGGGGTCGACCCCCACGGCCTCGACGTCCCACTCGCCTTTCGTGTTGACGAAGGCGAAGCCGGGCACGGCGAAACTGCCGCCGTCGACAAAGCTCGGTGAAAAGCCGTATCCGATCAGGCCGCCCCATGTCTTCTCGCCGATCAGGGGCCCGAGGCCCGCTTCCCTGAAGTAGAACGGGAAGGCATCGCCTCCCGAAGACGACAACCCGTTGATCAGCATCGCTTTCGGACCATCGTTGAAGATGAACGGCGTCGCCGTCAGGCGCGAGTTGCGCGCCGCCCAGTAACTGAACGGCCGCCTGCTCATGATCTCGACCATCTCGTACGGGGAGTGGCCGCCCCCGTTGTACCTCTCGTCGATGATCAGGGCCTCCTTGTCCATCAGCGGCTGGAACGAGCTGAAGAACGCCCTGTACCCGTGGTACCACGTGTTGGGGATATGCATGTAGCCGATGCGCCCGCCGGAGAGCTTGTCGACGAGCCTGCGGTTCTCCTCCACCCAGTCGATGTAGAAGAGGCTCAGCTCGGAGCCGATCGGCCTGACGCTGATCTCCCTCGCCGACTTGATATCGGGCTTGTCACCGATCTTCAGTGTTACGGGAACACCGACCCTGTTCTCGAGATAGATGTAGGGGCTCTCATCGTCCGTCAGCTCGTTGCCGTCTATGGCGAGCAGGTACGAGCCTTCCTTCACGTTCAGACCAGGTTCGGTCAGCGGCGAGCGCTCGTTGTCGTGCCAGTTCGCCCCGCCGTAGATCTTCGCGATCTTCCACCTGCCCCTGTCCGCCTCGAACCTGCATCCGAGCAGTCCGACACTGACACGGTCGACCGTCG
The DNA here is from genome assembly GCA_030613345.1 of Candidatus Krumholzibacteriota bacterium. GTDB lineage: Bacteria > Krumholzibacteriota > Krumholzibacteriia > Krumholzibacteriales > Krumholzibacteriaceae > JAUWCL01. The sequence continues at coordinate 12,368 of JAUWMD010000034.1, read as the reverse complement.
GAAACCGTCCGGGGAATACATATGTATGGCCGGCGTTGAGCTCTCCTATAAGCTCGCCGAGTATGTAGTCGAGGTCGGTCCTATGCGCGACGTGAGGCAGCAGGACCGCATACCGGTCGTGCATAGCCTTCCAGTCGACGCCGTGCATGTCGGGATCGTAGAACCAGTCGCGCATGATCCTCCACGCATCGTGGTAGACCTGCTTCCACTCGACCATGGGATCGATCCTCATATTCATGCCGGAGAGGTCGAGCTTTCCGTCGCTAGACTTCTGCCCCGGCGAGAAGCTCGCGATACCGTAGCCGCCGCCCTGCCCCGGGGCGAAGATGAACTTCTTTTCGTCGGCCGAAATCTGGTAGGTGCGGATATCTTTTATGATCGACTTCGATTCGCGCGACTCGAGGTCGAACTTCTTCAGCTCGGTATCACCCGTCTCATCCCGGACGATGTAGGCAAGACCTTCGTCCACGGCGGTCAGCGCGTAGTACCTCTTCGGCTCCTCGGGAAGGGCCACGACCCTCGAGTCGAACCCCTCGGCGTCGATCTTCTCGATGCCGGCATTTTCATTTTCGGACTCTTTTTCGTCATCGTCTTTCTTCTTGTCGTTCTTCTTGTCTTTCTTGTCGCCCTCTTCCTCATCATCCGCGCCCGGCTTCTCCTCGTCGCTCAGCGGCTCGAGGGGGTTGGGCGTATCGGCCGACAGAGTACCGATGTACAGCCTGTCCTGCCACTCACGCTCCATGTAGACAAAATCCCTGCTCGAGACGAAGTAGATATACTTGCCGTCCTTCGAGAAGACCGGGTTCCGGTCGTTGGTGAAGCCGCCGGTCAGCTGCATGTTCTTGCCCGACCCCAGCGAGTGGACCCAGACCGAGCTCATCCAGTTGTCGTCGACCTTCGTGTAGCACAGCCAGTCGCTCCCCGGAGAGAACGAATAACCGCCGAAACCGCGCATATCGCTCTGGTCCGCCTTCTTTTTCTTTCCGCTATCCACATCGACGATCCAGAGGATGTGCTTCTTGTCTGTGATCGCGATTTTCTTGCTGTCGGGCGACCATTTCGGGGTCATCATCCATGAATCGGCGCCCTTCGTTATCTGTTTTGCCTCTCCCTTTCCATCCTGCGGATAGATCCACAGTTCGTACTCGCCGCTCTCCTCGGAGAAAGAGGCGATCCACTTACCGTCGGGCGACCACTCGACATCGCGCTCACGGAACGAAGGTGTCATCGTGATGTTCCTCGGTATGCCGTGCTCGGCGGGAACGGTGAAGACATCGCCGCGCGCTCCGAACGCGGCGCGCGCTCCCGAGGGAGAGATCGTGTAGCTCTCGATGTCGCCGCTCACCCCGCTGTAGACGGTACGTGTGAACGGCTTGTCGCTGCCGAGTGTGATCTCGATCTTCCTGGTCTCGCCGCCGGCCGTATCGTGCCAGTAGAGGTAACCGCCGTTCTCGAAGATCACGCGATCGCCGCCGCGGCTGGGAAAGAGGACGTCGAATTCCTCGAATGCCGTCACGCGGTCGAATTTCTTTGTGCCGCTGTCGTAGCGCCAGAGGTTGAGCTTCCAGTTCTCGTCGCGGTCTGAAGCGAAGTATATCGCCTCCCCGATCCACATCGGAAAGTTGTCGGTGCCTTCGAACTCGGTGATCCTCTCGGCCTTGTCAGTATCGAGATCGTATGTGAATACGTCCTGGGCCCTTCCCGCCGTGTATCTCTTCCAGGTCCTGAATTCGCGAGACTTGATGTTGTAGGCCAGCTTCCTGCCATCAGGCGAGAAAGTAGCGGGACCGCCCTCGGGGATCTGCAGCTCCTTCTCTATGCCGGGATTTGCCGGATCGATGAGGATGTACCTGCCTACCCTGCGTCCGAACGGTGTCCTGTTCGCACGCACGAGGATATATTTCCCGTCGGGCGTCCAGTCGAGGACCATGTAGTCGAAGCCGCCTCTCGGGGGCATCGAGCCGACGTCAGGATAGTAGGTCAGCCTCTTCGGGACTCCTCCCTCGTACGGCATGACGTATACCTGGCGCGTCCCGGCATACTCGCCCGAGAACGCGATCCACTTGCCGTCCGGTGAGATCTTCGGAAACACCTCGAGTCCCTCGGGGATCGACGTGATACGCCTGGCGCGCCCGCCTTCGACGGAGACGGTCCAGATATCTCCGGCATAAACAAAGGCCACCCTGTCGCCCATGATGTGCGGGTGACGAAGCAGCCTCGCCTCATCAGCGGTTGCCGGCTGCGCCGCCGCGGCCAGTACGGCCACAGCAACAGCAAGAACCGCCGCTCGCAATACAGCAGATCTCATCTGCCCTCCTTCTGGTAAATGGTCCGGCCCGCTTTTAACGACGCCGGCCGGGCCCGGCCGGCGTTATTCATTTAATACACGTTTATCGCCGGAATGTTTCATTTCCCCCCGCATGAGGAGATAGAGCGCCGTTCCGGCCGCGGCGGCGAGACCGAGCAGCAGGAGCCCGCGGCGCGGCGCGCCGAGTATCAGGCTGCCCGTCCCGATCAGTGTCGCGAATACCAATACAATCCCCGAAATTATCTTCGCTGCCGTTCGCAAGGCTGTACCGGAAGGGACTTCCACGCCTGCTTTTATTCTGATCCTCTCCCATCCGGGCCCGCCGGGCCTGACCCGTTTATAAAAATCAACGAGACGCTCGTCGCCCACCGGGCTTGTGAGCATCGTTACGATGATCCATACCGGTACGACGATAAAGAAAGTGATGACCGTCGAGTAGGGGAACTGTACTATCGGCGAACCAGCGAACCTGTCGGTCGTTGCCATGATCGCGAATACGAGCGTGCAGACTCCGGCGGTGACCATCGCCGAAATCTCCGACCAGGCGTTGACCCGCCACCAGTACCAGCGGGCGATATACACCGATCCGATCCCGGCTGTGATCGAGATGATCAGCTTCCAGGCAAACGAAATGTCGCTGACGGCGAACGAAACGAGGGCGCCGAGCACGGCCAGCCCGAGGACAGACAGGCGCGCCGCCGTCATATAGCTCCTGTCGCTCCTGCCCTTCCAGAGGAAGCGGCGAAGGAGGTCGTTGACTACGAGCGAGGATCCCCAGTTGAGCTGAGTGTCGATAGTCGACATGAACGCCGCGAAGAACGACGCGAGGACCAGCCCGAATATCCCGGGCGGCAGTATCTCCTTCATCATCATCGGGTAATACGTTTCCGGATCGCCGACCTGCCCGAACAGGGCCATCCCTCCGATGCCTACGATTATCCACGGCCATGGCCGAAGGCAAATGTGCGCTACGCAGAACCAGAGATAGGCAAACACCGAGTGCCGCTCGTCCTTCGCGGCAAACAACCTCTGCGAGATATAACCCCCGCCGTCGACCTGGTACGACGCCCACCATACGACAAGGATCAGCAGCAGGAACTCGGTGAACGGGTTGGCGGCGAAAAGCTTGTCCGGGGCGGGGAGCATCCTGAGGACTTCCACCGCATTAAATCCAGAGTCGGGCAGGCGCGAGACGATCCCGTCGAGCCCGCCGAGCCTCGACCAGGTCGCGACGGCCAGATAGATAGAGCCGCCCATCGCCATGGCGAACTGGAGGACATCGGTGACGACCACCCCCCACAATCCCGAGAGGGCCGTGTAGGTGACGGCGATGGCGAACAGCGCCAGCACGGTGAAGACATCGGCCTGCATGCCGAGGACGGTCGTCCCGCCATCCCAGCCCATCACGACGAGTATGATCTTGGCCATCGCCCGCATCACCCAGGCGATCACGAGTACGTTCTGGAATATGCCGAACCAGGCGGCGCGGTAGAACCTCAGCCCCTGCGCCGGTTTTCCGTCGTAGCGCAGCTCGATCAGCTCGGCATCCGTCGTGATCCTCGCCTTGTTCCACAGCGGTGCAAAGAGAAAGACGGTCAGCACTGCGCCGAACGCCCAGTTCCACCACATCCAGTTACGGAAGATCCCGCCCTGGGCTACGAGCCCGGACACGACGAGCGGGGTGTCGGCAGCGAAGGTCGTGGCCACCATCGAAGTGCCGACTAACCACCACGGCAGCGAGCGGCCCGAGACGAAGAACTCCTCGGTGCTGCGCGAGGCCCGCCGCGACATCGCGATACCGATGCCGAATACAATCATGAGATATAGCGAGAGAATAAGTATGTCGGGCGCTGAGAGTATCATTCCCCGGCTGCCACCCCGTCTTCAGGCTGCTCGTCGTAATGCCTGTTATAGAAGAACAGGGAAATCAGGGCCGCGACGCCTACCGCGGCGAAGACGAAGAACATCTTCCATGGCTCGCGCGTCCCCTCCTCGGGCACATGCTTTGCGAGCAGGTATCCGCCGAGCGGGCCCCCGATCATGTTGGCAATGAACGAGCGCATGTATGCGAACCCGAGGTAGAGCCCTACCTTGCCCTTCGGTGCGAGGCTCGAGACATAGTCGAGGAAACGCGGCGCGAAGGTCATCTCGCCGACGGCGAAGAGCATTATCGAGAGGCACGCTCCCAGGAGCGTCGGAATGAGCCCCATCATCACCATCGCCAGGGCCGAGATCGCCATCCCGATAGCCATCGTGCGCGTTGACTTTATCTTCATTACGATTCTTGCGACGGGAAGCTGGAAGAGGATGATCATCAGCGGATTGATCGCCACGATCAGCTCCATCGGGGCCGTCTCGGATATGTGCGTTACAATGTACTTCGGTATCGATATGTACAACTGCCAGAACATCAGGTCGAACCCTGCGAATATTATGATGAACGTGACGAACTTGACGTCGCCGAACAGCCTGAACATATCGGTGAAGGTCTTTCCTATCGATCTCTGCGGCTCGCCGGTCCTGTCCGGTTCCTTGTAGGTGAAGGCAACAAAGGCGAGCGCCACCAGCGCCATCAGCATCGAGAAGAGACAGATCGCCTGCATCCCGAATCCCTGCCATTTGAGCATATCCATGAACGCCTCGGGAGACATCGGCGGCGTCTGCCTGGCTGCCCTGGCAAGGAGTCCCTCGGTCATCTCGAACGGCGGTACGTTGACGGCGACCCAGTTCTTAAGCCGTTCGAAATCGGAGCGCGCCAGCCATTCACCGAGATTCTGCCGGAGGAGTTTCGCGATGATCTTGCCGGTGAATCCGCCGATGTTGACGATCATGTAGAAGATCGAGAATCCGAGCTTCGAAAGGTCGGCAGGGGACGCTTTCTTCACCGTGCCGGAGATCACCGGTTTTACGAATGAGCCGCCGATCGCGATCAGTACGAGCGAGAAGATGACCGTCGATTTCGACGGGAAGAGTCCGAGCAGGCCGTATCCGAGCGCGAGGACGGAGAAGGCTATGAAGAGGCCGTTCCTGAATCCGATCTTGTCGGATATCGCGCCGGTCGGTATCGGCAGGAGATAGAGCGCCGATATGAACAGTCCCGTGATCGAGGCCGAGGCCTCGACGCTGTACCCCACCCTCCGCGTCAGGTAGAGGACGAGGATGATGTTCATCCCGTAATAGGCCAGTCTCTCGAAGAGCTCGATCGTGTTGGCCGACCAGAATGTTTTAGGGAACTTCTTGATCGATGACAGCATTTCCCCCGCCTTTGACTCGGCCCGGCGAGTGGAACGCACCTCTCCCCGGGCCTTCGATCATGGTTTGAATCAGAAACTGAATGTCATCCCGATAAAGATCGTGTAACCACTGAGGTCGACGGAAGCCTCCTCCAGCCCGGAATCCATATCTGCCGGCCCATAATATGGCATTATAATGCCATCTCTTTCGACCTCACCTTTTCCCAGATAGACTGCTGTCATTTCGCCGTCCAGATTCGTCGCGGTACCCTCGAATCCACTGATGTCCACCCAGCGACCCTGGATACCGACGTCGAAACTTATCGTCGGAGCGAGAGCTATCCTGACGCCGCCGCCAGCCTGGAACCCAAATCCCCACTTGTCCAGTTCGTAGCTCCCGCCCTCTGTCTGCCCGCCCTGAGTCAATGAATCATCGAATTCCAGTTTAGTCCTGTAGAATCCGACTCCTCCATATGCGAACGGATTGATCACTTTCAGCGGAGGTTCCCAGTATATGTTCAGGAGGACCGGCATCGATTTCACCCTGTGTACGTAGCTGTATATAAATACGTCAATATTGGCATTGTATTCCGTTTTACCGGACAGATAACCGACTCCGACCGCCCCCGAAAATGAAGGAAGGAGCGGGAACGTGAATTCGACCGAGACCTCGGGGATCCAGTGAAGTTTTTCGTATGTGGGGTACCCTGCCGTAATCATTAAATTACTTTTGTCCACCCAGTCGTTGAAATCACCGTAGCCGATCCTGGTAAATCCGCCCTTGACCTTGATGCCGAGCCCGGCCTCTGCCGGGACCGCCGCTGCGGTGACCGCGAGCGCGATCATCAGAGCGATGAGCTTTTTCATGTTGCCTCCAGTATCAGACGTTGCGGTCAGAAATGCGATAATTCATGCAGTGTTCTTCGTACCCGACCTCCTCACGATCATTCCTTCTTCAGCTGCTTTATCCTCTTTATATCGTCGCGAGTGCCGATGACGAGCAGCACGTCGCTGTCCTTGATAGTAAAATCCGCCGCCGGCACCAGGATAAAGTTCTCCGGTATGAACTCCTTGATGCCGATGACGTTCACATTATACTGTGACCTCAGCTTCAGCTCCGCAAGCGTCTTTCCCACGAACTCCTGGACCGGGGCGACCTCGGCGATGATGTAATCGCCGGTCATCGGAAAGTAGTCGAGCACGGCGGGAGTGGAGAGATTCCTCGCCACCTTCACCGCCATGTCCATCTCGGGAAAGATGACCTGCGTGGCCCCGACCTTTCTCAGTATCTTGCCATGATCGGCGTTTGAGGCCTTCACGACGACCTTCTTGGCCCCCAGCTCCTTCACGTAGAGCGTAACGAGGGTCGAGGGGCTGACGTTGTCGCCCATGCTGACCACGACAGCGTCCATCTCGTCGAGGCCGAGCGTGGCGAGCATCTCCTTCTCGGCCGCGTTCCCGATTATGGCCTGCGAGCAGAACGGCTGTATTTTAAGGACGAGATCGTCGTTCCTGTCGAGGGCGATGACGTCGTGGCCCTCCTCGAACAGCGCCCTCGCCACGTTGAACCCGAAACTCCCGAGTCCCAGTACCGTAAATTTCTTTGCCATCTTCTTTTCCTTTCCCTCTGCGGGGACGCGGCATCATCCTATCATGATTCTTCCATCAACGTACCTGTAAGTTATCGGCCGCAGCCGGCTGGTTACGACGTAGGCCATCGTCAGCAGGCCCACCCTTCCAAGGAACATCAGGACGATCACAACGACCTTGCCGGCCGGATTCAGCGTGCCTGTAGCTCCCATCGAGAGTCCTACCGTGGCGAATGCCGAAACCGTCTCAAAGAGCGCAGACAGAAAATAGTTGGCCGATTCACGCGCCAGATCGATGTGAAAAACGAGGAGCAGGACCAGCCCGACCGATACAGTGATGACCGCCATGGCGAGGATCGACAGCGCCTTTACAATCTTTCCCTCCGGTATCGTGCTCCTGAACACGCCGACCGACTGGCGACCTGAGATCCGGCTCTTGATTATGGCGGCGAACACGGCGAGGGTCGTCGTCTTTATCCCCCCTCCCGTAGAACCGGGGCTCGCCCCGATGAACATCAGCATGATTATTATAAAGAGCGTGGCAGGCTCGAGCGCCGAGATATCGAGCGTGTTGAAGCCGGCCGTTCTTGCCGTGACCGACTGGAACAGAGATGCCAGCGTCCTGTTCTTCAGCGCCAGAGTCTCCCACTCGGGGCCCCTCTCGATGAAGAATATCAGCAGCGCCCCGCCGATTATCAGTACAGCGGTGGTCGACAGGACCAGCTTCGTGTGTAGGGAAAAATGGTAGCGCCTGCGGTCCCTGCGGTGCCTGAACCTCCAGTAGAATTCATTGACGACGGGGAATCCAAGGCCCCCGAGGATTATCAGGCTCATCACCGTTACGTTAAGTAGTATGTTCCCCTGGTATTGCATGAAGCTCGTCGAGAAGAACGAGAATCCAGCGTTGCAGAATGAAGATATCGCGTGAAAAACGCTCGTAAAGATCGCCGGCTGCAGCGGCATCTCCCTTCTCCAGACGAGGAAGAGCATGGCGGCCCCGGCCACCTCCACAGTGAATGTGAATGCAAATATCATCCGGATCAGCTGTTTTATATCGACAATGGGGCTGGGAAGGAACGACTCGTTGATGATCCATCTCTCTTTCGTCCCCAGGCTCTTTCCGATAAACAGAAAAAGAAAGACGGAAAACGTCATGATGCCGAGTCCGCCGACCTGTATCAGCGTCATCACGACGATCTTGCCGAAGACGGTCAGCTTCGTCCCGATATCGATGACTACCAGTCCGGTCACGCAGACTGCCGACATGGCGGTGAAGAAGGCGTCGAGACCGCCCAGCGGGCCGCCCGTTGAAGCGGCGGGCAGCGAGAGAAAGATCGCCCCGAGCGTCGCCGTCAGAAGGAAGCTCAGCACCACAACGAGCCCGGGAGGCATCCTCTGGATCTTCCTCTTGACCTTCCTCCCGAAACTGTTTCTGTCGGTATCATACATGAGATCACAGCAGGGCGCCCGGGGAGCGTCCTACTTTACGAAACCTATCCTTCCCGCCCGCTCGTCCGAGCCGAGGGCCTCTTCGTCGATCTCCAGGTTCTCGCCGTTCTCATCTTCGAACATTATAATCGTCTGGATCGTCCTCCACGGAAGGAGGATGTTGACCGTGTGCTTCTCGGGCTTTCTCTTCTTCTCCGGCACAGCTTTCCCGCTCGAGTCCCTCAACTCGACGGTCATGAACTTCCTGTTCTCCACCCAGATCCCCGCTTCGTCGACGGCCTTGACCTTGCAGAAGAACGGTCCCTCACTCTCGATGCCGGTGAACTCGATCCCTTCGCAGTTCTCCAGTTTGACCAGCACGGTCCGGTCGATGATATCCCTAGCGTCGTTCATATCGGGCGCTCCTCTCTTTTTCGGTGATTCTGCCGGTAACCATGGTGAAATTCAAAGAAAAAAAGGGATATGGAGACAGATCAGCCGCGATAGGGGCGCAACCTGCGGACCCATTCGAGGTAGAGCGGCGTCGCGCCTCCCTCCCTGTCGAACCTCTCGCGGAAAAGGACCTGGAGCTCCTCGAGGGAGACCTTCCCGTCGTGAAACCCGCTGTAGAGCGCTTCTCCAAGTGTCCACCCGAGCGCCTTGACGATCCACAGCCTCTTCCTGATACCGAGTCTGTGTATCCCCTTCATCTTCCCGGTCGACATTTTCCCGCCGGTCTTCTCGCGATCAATGTGGTACCTCAGCATGGCCGCCACCGTCCTCGTCTCGGCCAGGGTCATGCCGGGCAGCGGGACGCCGACCGAACCGCTCTCTCCCATCGCTTCGAAAAGCTCTCCCGGTCCCCCGCACGATATCACGGGATTTACCAGCCTGGCGCCCAGGGTGCAAAGAGCCTCCTCGAATATGAAGGCGTAGAACCTGTCCTCTATCGTCCGTCTGATCCTGCGCTCCGGGCCGACCTCATCGCGCATCGCGTAGAGTACGAACCTCGCCGCCTCACGCGCGGCGCAGATAATATCAAATCGCTGTATCACCATCGTGTTGACGGCAGGGATATAGCTCATGCCCGAGTGCCTCAGGTTCTCGGCCGCAGCCAGCACGCCTTTCTGCGTCATCCCGAGAGAACGGAGGTGGGCCGATATCGACTTGTATGTCGTTCCGCAGTGGATCTCGGGAATGACCGATTCGACCGGCTCGCACCAGTCCTCGCCTACGGTCACCTCGAGGGTTCCCCTTCCGCCGACTATAAAATTGAGGATATTGTCGAACATCTCACCCATCGACGGGGTCTGGATGTCGCATTCGGCCCCCTCGGTCCACAGGTCGATCACGCGGCGATACGACTGGTACTTTATCATCGGCGAGGCTGTCAGGCCGCAGTACCTCCCCGCGCCGACCTGTACCGCCTCGGCGTCCTGGCGCCCCTTCCGCAGGAGCTTCCAGTAGATCTCGTCGGCGTTCTGGACGATCGTCGTCTCTTTCAGGCACCCGCCGGTGATCTTTCTAACGTCCGCAGGCAGGTGGCTCGATGCGATGTGGGATTCGCCTATGACAACGAGAATCGTATGGCCGGGAAAGAAGTTCCTTATCGAGTCTATCTTGCGCGCGATCATCCCGTCCCTGCGCCGTATGAAGCGGAGCTGGTCGCGGGGCTCGTAATCGATCCCGAAGACCGGCACGAACGGATCCTTCGCCGCTTCGAAGAAACGGCGGTAGCTCTCCCAGCTGAATCCCCACTCGGATCTGTAGCTTATCGCCTCGAGGAACTCCTCCTCGTTCATCGCCCCCTTCATCCACCTGTCGAGCGTCTCCTGCTGGTACTCGTAAAGCATTTCGAGGGCGAGAACGACCTTCGCCCCCCTCGCCTTCAACTCGCCGAGAAGATCGAGCGCGAGCTTCTGGCTCGCGTCGAGCGGATGGTAATCGCCGAAATAGACTATGTCACTGCAGGCGGCTCTTTCGAGGATCTCCTCCTTCGGGCAGATCTTCCTGTAACCGGACATCTCGGAATGGAACTCGCGGATATACGACGACTTCGAACTCTTGTCGAGACCGAATATCTCCTTCTTCAGGCTCCTGATGACCTTCCTCTGGGCCTTTATCTCTTTTTCTATCGATCGCTTGGCCGTCATCGTCTCTCTCCCGCGCACGGCAGGCCGGTGATAATGTTCGACAACAATATTGCCTTCGCATATAATATTCCACGCTTAAATTATTCGAAAGGCCGAACATGACGCGACAGCCCAGATGGTGCGACCTCGACTGCCGGCACGCATCTTTTCCGGACAAGGACGCACTCGACGGCGCCTGCCACACGATCATAGCTCTCTGGTGCGATAAATACGGCAGACTCGTACAGAAAAGCGCGCTCTGCCTCGACATGACGACGGAGAAGGAAGATGGATAATTCGATCGAACCGCGGGTGCTCGCCGCGATCGAGGAGATCCTGCTCGGCATCCTCGAAGAGAGCAGGGAGATCCCACGTGAGAACGAGATCTATACCGTCCTCGACCTGCTCGGATTCGAGACGCCCGAGGTTGTCTTTGTGACCTCGGCCGACGAAATAGACAAGGAGGCGCTCGCCTCCCTGCCGGGCGACGAGGTCGTCTGCAAGTTCATCTCCCCGCAGGTCGCCCACCGCACCGAGCACGGCGGCATCAGATTCACCGAAAAGAGGCCGGGGACGCTGCGCGGGGTGTTTTCCGATTTCGAGGCGACCGCCTCGAGGCTCGGGGTCGAGCTGTCGGGGATGCTCGTGGCCCGCCGCCTCGACGTGGACGAGTCGGTCCCGAGACAGCTGCTCCTCTCTCTGAAGCAGGACAGGGCGTTCGGCCCGGTCGTCGCCGTCGGCCTGGGAGGGACGGGGACCGAGGTCTACAACGAAGGGCTGAAGAAAGACCGCGGGCTGCGCGTAATGGCCTCGTCGATGTGCGCCGAATGGGAATTCGTAGAGAACGCCCTGATGAATACGCTGTTCTTCCCTATTATCGCCGGGCACACGCGGATATCCTCGCAGCCGATGATCGCTCCCGGAACATTCGTCGAGGTGGTGCGGACATTCGCCTCTCTGGCCGCGAGCTTTTCCCCCCTCTCCGACTGGACTCCCGTGACGATAGAGGAACTCGAGGTCAATCCACTACAGATCACCGGGGACGGCGGGCTCGTCCCGCTCGATGCGATGATGAAGCTCTCGCGCATCAAGGGCAGCCGCGAGGCGGCTCCGCAGGAGAAGATCGACAGGCTGCTTCGGCCGGGGAGCATCCTCGTCATCGGGGCATCGGCGACCAAGGTCAACATGGGCCGCGTGATACTGAAGAACCTCGCCGCGTCGGAGACAATACCGCGTGAGAGGATCTATCTCCTCCATCCTGAGGCCGGTTCGATCGAAGGGTGCGAGGTCTTCCGGTCACCCGACGATCTGCCGGAAAAGGTCGACACGACCGTCTTCACGATCCCTGCGAGCGAGGAATCGGTGGCACTCCTCGAGAAGCTGATCCTCGACGAGAGGACCGAGTCTATAATCCTCATATCGGGGGGATACGGCGAGACCGAGGGGGGCCGCGAGCTATCACTCAGACTGAGAAAGGCGATCGCCGAAAGCCGGGACCTCCCCGGCGGCGGCACGATCGTCAACGGCCCCAACTGCATGGGTATCATCTCGGGGCCGGGGGGATATAATACCTTTTTTCTCCCCGAGTACAAGTTTCCTCTCGAGGGAGAGTTCGGAAAGCGCAGCGCCGTCATCAGTCAGAGCGGCGCGTGGCTCGTCACCCTGCTCAACACGCAGA
>JAUWMD010000039.1 GCA_030613345.1 Candidatus Krumholzibacteriota bacterium | reverse complement strand
CCTGATATTCTGGTTCATTCTGATCAGGGCTCTCAGTATGGCAGCGATGACTGGCACCGCTTCTGCCGGGACAACTGTCTTAAGCCGAGCATGAGCCGCCGAGGTAATTGCTGGGACAACGCAGTTGCAGAGTCATTCTTCAGCTCATTGAAAAAGGAGAGGGTGCGCCGAAGGATCTACCGGACCAGAGATGAAGCACGAGAAGACTTGTTCGATTACATCGAGATGTTTTATAATCCGAAGCGCCGACATAGCTATGTCGGCGGTGTAAGTCCCGAGGCGTTTGAACGCGCCTCAAGTCATGACCTTTAGATGTCTACGAAACTAGGGGAATTCCAACAAGCACTTGTCCAAAGAAGAGCGGGATCACCTAAACAACACCTTCTCCCCCATCATAACATCATATTTTCCAATATTTAATTTACAGTACGGAGGCAGATATCTGATCAGCCCATCCAAAGGGGTCCCCCCGGCGCTCGATCGGGTTGGAACGAGTCGCTTGGGGATGCGGCGATATCCGCATTATTGGCGATTTGGAGCATCGGGTTCTATTTGGATTCTTTTGAGTTGTTAAAGAATTGTTGACACGTATTTTGCTATATTATATTCGTATTAGGAGTTTTGGAGGTACAATGAAGAACAAAACAAAGAATGTTTTTTATACTATAGGGTATGAAGGCAAGACCATAGACGAATTTATCTTATGCCTCAAGCTATCAGATATAAAGATTGTTTTAGACGTTAGGGAAATGCCTTTATCCAGAAAAAAAGGGTTTTCGAAAACAAAGCTCAGTTTAAAGTTGAAAGAAGAAGGGTTGGATTATATCCACATTCGAGATTTAGGAAGTCCAAAAGAAATAAGAAAAACCCTCTTTAAAACAAAAGACTATAATGCCTTTTTCAAGGCATTTTTATCTCATCTAGAAAAGCAACAGGAAGCTATAGCAACTGCTTATGAAACAATCTTCAACTCCATATGTTGTCTGATGTGTTATGAAAAAGAATCTGACAAATGCCATCGATCTATAGTAGCAAAGAAACTCATCGATCGAGATAAAAGCGGACTCACAGTAGTAAATATATAAAAACTGTTCTGTGTATTGTGGAAACAAAAAGAGTGCTAATTACGGTCAAGGCCTATCCTAATCCCAGCACGAAGTATGTCGAAACCGTATGTTGTGCTGGAGTGGATTTAGAATCATATAATTGGATCAGATTGTTCCCAATACCGTTTCGTGATTTGGAATCTAATAAAAGATTCAAGAAGTATAGTATTGTTGAGATTGAGTGTTATAAAGCTCCCGATGATAAAAGAACAGAAAGCTATAAAATCAATGCAGACAGCATCAAGATTATTAACCAACTTGACACAAAGAATAAATGGGCCAAGAGAAAAGATATTGTATCAAAAGCTGTATCAATATCATTGTGCGATGTTCTGATTGATCCTGATAACATTAAAACATCGTTAACTCTCATTAAACCTTTCGCAATAGACTTTACTTGGACAAAGGCAAAAACAGTAAATCAGAGCAAGAGAGATAAATGCTATTCGCAATTTGACTTTTTCAACAAACAAAAAGAAACAATTGAGCAGATCCCTTATAATTTCTATTATCATTTCAAATGCAAAGACAAACCCTCTTGCCCCGGCCATAAATTGCTTATAATCGATTGGGAACTTGGTCAATCGTACAGGAAGTGGCGCGATAATTACGCTAGCGAGAAAATATTGCTTGAAAAGATCAAGGAACGATGGCTTAACAGAATGTGTTCAATGAAGAATGACACGTTTTTCTATATTGGAAATCAACGGAGGTTTAAAACGACTTTCATGGTATTAGGAGTTTTTTATCCGCCATACTGATATATATAGCGCTGTACAATTTTTCCGTCCACCTTACAATACTTGCACTTACCCAATATCGAGAGAAATCAGACCCAGAAACTGCTGCCCCCACGGTGCCCCCACCATATCCTGCTGGATAATTCCCAGTTCTATTATCCCCTAACATCCGTATTGTTAAACAAATCCTGGTTCGCAGGGCAGATATTGCGCTTGAGGTCACCTGTGTGTAGAACAGACGTTCTGACAATCAAGTTACTTTCGGGCCGCTGAATCTTCCGCCCAACCCGCATTACACGCAACATAAAGCCAGATAAATAGAAGATATAACATGAAGATGGCGCTTGTGCAGCAGCGTGCCGCGAAGTAGATCGAGGACAATATCGCCAGGGGCATTGCCGCCCTCGAGGATACGGAAAGGGGGCCGGGCCCGGGTCCCGCCCCCCACTCCGCCTCTTGGCGCTGAGGTGGATCTGCGTTACAGCGCGGCTGACAACTCCCGCGCCCCTATTAGCGCGGCTCAGCCGCTCGCGCTTTTACTCCTCGTTTATATGCACGTCGCCGTTGATCGTCCTGATCTTGATGAGGTTCTTCCCGCCGCCGACCTTGCCGGTGCCGTAGATGTACTTCCTCTTCTGGCCGTGTTTCTTCTTCCATTCCTTCGTCTCTTCGATGTCTATACCGAGGTCGGAGACGATCTTCGGCTTGCGATCGGCGTCCTTCGTGTACTGTATCTCGATGTCGAACTCCATCGACAGCCCCTTCGGAACGGTAAGATCAATATCGCCGCCCATCGACTTGATCTCGACGTCCCGTTCCCCCTTTTCGGGATCGCCGATCATCGTGATCTCGACGTCTCCACCCATCGTAATCGCCTTTATCCAGCCGTCGATCTCATCTATGGTGATGTCGCCGCCCATCGTCTCGGCGTCGACGTACTCGCTGGCAGACGCGATCTCGATATCGCCGCCCATCGTCTTCACCTTCGCACCGGCGGGAGCCTCCTCGACACTTATGTCCCCGCCCATCGTCATGACGTTGACCTTCTCGGCCCTGGCCACCTCGATGTCGCCGCCGTACGTCTTGGCCTTGATGTTCTTGCCGGCATAGTCGAGCGAGAGATCTCCGCCCATCGTGGATATCATGATTTCTTCCGTGCCACCGCCGTCTGAACGAGTTACGTTCTTGTATGTGACGTCTCCGCCCATCGTCGAGCCCTTCAGGTCGCCTTTGACGTCCCTGATCACGACTTCGCCGCCCATCGTCTTCACCTCGCCGTCGACCTCGGAATCGAGAACTGAAATATCGCCGCCCATCGTCGTCACGGCCAGATGTCCCCTCAATCCCTCGAAATCGACGTCGCCGCCCATCGTCTCGCCGGAGATCTCGCCCTCGACGCCCTTGATGGAGACGTCGCCACCCATCGTCTCGAACTCGATGTCGAACTTCGCAGGCACCATGATGAACACGTCGCAGCTCGCCTTGACATCCCTGTGCCTGTCGATCTCGGCCGATATCTCGAGGCCAGATTTATTCTTGTCGAAGTCGAGCTCGATCTCGTCGCGATGCTTTCCGCTGATGAGTGCCTTCACGGTGACCTCGTCGCGGTCCCAGCCCTCTATCGTGATGTCGCCGCCCACCTCGAGATCGATCTCGAGATTTCCGCCCTTTTTCAGGTCGAACGACTTTTCGACCTTCCGGACGTCCTTGCCCGCCATTGCGAGCGCCGGCAGCATCACCACAAGCAATGCAACCGCCGTCAGAACCATGGATCTCTTCATCGGGATCTCCTTTCCGTTACCCTATGTATGAGATTACGCCGCTGAAGGCGATTTTGTTTCACCGGCCGGCGGGGCGGGCGTTACAATGAATCGGAGATATTATCCTTAAGAAAAGCACGGAGGACGAAATGTTCAGAATACGCATCTACACAAAATCAGCATAAAACTCGTCTTTCACAACCTGCTTAATAAGCTTATTCACGTCTATGCATCTCTGAAGCAGGCCAATCGGATCAAAAGACATTTTTTGAAATAATTGCATCGATTCAACAAGTCTTGTCTCCATTTCCGCCGGGAATAAACTGTACGCAACCAGTTCGCCCGTATCTCTATCTTTAAATCCGATCAATCCTCTCCTTATCAGATTTGCCCTGTGACCCCTGGGCAGATCCTTGTTATCCCACATCCCAAAATGCGTGTATGCGACCTGATCGGCCGGCAGACCTTCAAAAGACATGGAATAGATAGTATTTTTGGATTCGATCCTGCCCATGAATTGTTTGAGTTGCTTCCTTTTAACACCATAAAAATTGAGCGCGAGTATAGATTTATCAACCTCTACACCGTCCATCAGCTGAGTTCCACCGACGTAAATCGGCCGGAACCGTTCTGTGTGAAATTCCCTGACATGGGGCCCAAGAGTCACAACCGTAGCCTGCTCCGGGTCCTTCTTCTTTGCCGCATCAAGATATATGAAAGATGTCAGTACGTTCCGATGGTTATAATACAGAGTCGACAGGAACTCAAATATTGAGCGCCCCCTCTCCAGATCCTCCTTTGGGAACCGCACCAGATAACCCAGATTGCCCTCAAGGTCCAGCCTCAATTGCCGCTTAACGGGTTTTTCGGCCTTGATGCCCGCCAGGTTCATTGCTTCGAAATATATATCTGCCGCCATCATCGGGTCGACATTTGGATATTTATGCTTGCCGCCGATTCTGCTGTTTTTACCGTAGATGGTTTCTTCCTCATATTCTCCATAAGCCGATTTATATTCAGTTTTTTCTTCCTTTTTTGTCGGGTCATAGAATACACCCAGCCCGCAAGGTGTGAACATGCCACCTTCACGCTTGACCAATATTCCAACTGTCAACTGTTTGAATCTCAATTCATCCATTTTTCAATTCCCCTGATCGTTCCTGCGTCCTGCAATCGCCTTTCTACTGTAACCAACCTTAACACAAAGGAAAACTGAAGAGGCGATTTTGTTTCACCGGCCGGCGTGGCGGGTGTTACAATGAGCCGGAAAGGTCGCTGTTATGAGATCTGAGGACAACAAGATCCGCATTGGGCTTGCCCAGGTCAATCCCACGGTGGGGGACCTGAAAGGTAACGCCAGGCTGATAAGGAGATGGATCGGTGAGGCGAAGAAGCGCGGCGTGCAGCTGCTCGCCTTCCCCGAGCTCGTCCTCTGCGGCTACCCGCCGGAGGACCTCCTGCTCAAGCCGGCCTTCCTCGGGGACTGCGAGAGGGAGCTGAAGTCTCTCGCCCGTGCTGCGAGAGGTATCGCCGTGATCGTCGGCTGCCCCGAGAAGCCGAAAAAACGCGGTGGCCCCCTCTACAACGACGCCTGGCTCCTCTACAGGGGAAAGGTCGCGGCCCGCTACCGCAAGATCAATCTGCCGAACTACGGCGTTTTCGACGAAAAACGATATTTCACCAGCGGCTCTGCCGCGACGGTCCTCGATTTCGCGGGCACAAGGGGCGGCCTCAACATATGCGAGGACGCCGGGGGCGATGACGGCCCGATCGGCTGCCAGGCTCGGGCGGGAGGCGCCGGTATCATCGTGAACA
This sequence comes from Candidatus Krumholzibacteriota bacterium, assembly GCA_030613345.1. Lineage (GTDB taxonomy): Bacteria > Krumholzibacteriota > Krumholzibacteriia > Krumholzibacteriales > Krumholzibacteriaceae > JAUWCL01. The sequence continues at coordinate 7,852 of JAUWMD010000039.1, read as the reverse complement.
TCTCGGCCTCCCCCTACCACCGCCGAAAGGGACCCGAGAGAGAGAAGCTGATGCAGCTCAGGGCCCGCGAGAACGGCGTCTGGCTATGCTATATCAACCTCCTCGGGGGCCAGGACGAGCTCCTCTTCGACGGGAGCAGCGTGATCTGCTCGCCGCGGGGAGAGACCGTCTCGAGGGCCGCTCCGTTCAGCGAGGAGATGATAATCGCCGATATCCCCGCCGGGAAGGGAGCGAGACCGGCCGGGCCGGACGATTGGTGCGGCGCGGTTTCACTCGAGACGGTCAGTCTGCCCGCTCTTCCGCGACGCGGTCGTCCGCCCCTGCCCCGGAGGCGCATGGCTCCCCACCCCGACCCCGTCGAAGAGATATACGGCGCCCTGGTAATGGGAACGAGGGATTACATACTCAAGAACGGGTTCAGGGGAGTCGTCCTCGGCCTCAGCGGAGGGATCGACTCGGCCCTGACCGCCGCGGTGGCCGTAGACGCCGTCGGGCCGGAGTGCGTTCATGCCGTCACGATGCCCTCTGGATTTACCTCGAGGGGAACGCTCGTCGACGCGAAGAGGCTCGCGGAGAACCTCGGCATAGCCCTCTACGAGTACCCTATCTCGGGGATATTCGAGGCTTACCGCGACCTTCTCCGCCCGACCGTGCCGAAAAAGGGGATAGGGATCACCGAGGAGAACATCCAGGCACGTATCAGGGGAAACATCCTGATGGCCCTCTCGAACCGTTTCGGATGGCTCGTGCTCGCCACGGGGAACAAGAGCGAGGTCGCCGTCGGCTACTGCACCCTCTACGGCGACATGGTCGGCGGATTCGCCGTGCTCAAGGACGTCCCCAAGACGATGGTCTACGGACTGAGCCGATACAGGAACCGCGCCGCGGGGAGCGCGCTGATCCCCGCCTCGACGATCAGACGTAAGCCGTCGGCCGAGCTGAGGCCGGACCAGGCCGACGAGGACACCCTTCCTCCCTATCCCGTCCTCGACCGCATCATAGAGCTCTACGTGGAGGGCGACCTCTCCCCCGAAGAGATCGTCAGGACAGGCATCGACCGGGGTACGGTGCGCAGAACGGTCAGGATGATAGACATGAACGAGTACAAGCGGAGACAGGCCCCCCCGGGCATCAAGATCACGCCGAAGGCGTTCGGGCGCGACCGCAGGCTCCCCATCACCAACCGGTACCGGTCTGGAGGCCGGAGAGACCCGTGATCATCAGGCCTTACCTCCCCGAAGACCACCCCGGCGTCATCGATGTAGTGAGGGCCTCGTACGATACGCTCGGTTACACGATGGATTTCGGCGAGTTCGACCGCGACCTCGCGTCGATCCCCTCTGTATACCAGGACGGCGGCGGCCAGTTCTGGGTCCTCGAAGACGACGGGCTCGTCGCCGGATGCGTCGGCGTCACACGTGAGACGGCCGGGGGATGCGAGCTTCACCGCCTCTACCTGCTGTCTTCGCACAGGGGCAGGGGCTTCGGCAGGAAGCTCATCGAGACGGTCGTATCGTGGTGCCGCGAGAACGGGTGCGCGGAGATCTTCCTCTGGTCTGACATAAAGTTCGAGGCGGCTCGGGAGGTCTACATCCGCAGCGGCTTCTCCCCGACGCAGGAGACGAGGGCTATCGATCCGGTCAATCCGGGGAGCGTCGAGAGATATTTCCGTCTTGAGCTGTAATCTCAGAAGCGCGTGCGGTCGGGAATGATCGCATTCTTGGGCACGACAATGATCCCGTCTCTCACGAAGAATCTCTCCTCCGGGTCGTCGTACTTTTTCAGCTTTTTTAGGTTCTCGAGAACTACGTTCCTGCCTATCCTCACATTCTTGTCTATAATGGTCCTGCGGATGACCGACCCCGGTCCGATGCCGATCGGTGGCGGCGTTCCTTTTTTCCGCTTCATGTCGAGTTCGTAGAAATCGGCTCCGAAGATGAACGAGTCCTCGACCACCGCTCCTGCCCCGATCCTCGAACGAAGCCCGATAATCGAATGCCTTATACTGGCCCTGTCGATTATGCACCCCGCGTTGATCATCGAACGTATGATCTCGGCCTTCTTTATCTTCGAGCCTGGCAGAAACCTGGGATGCGTGTAGATCGGGAAGTCGGCGTCGTACAGGTTCATCTTGGGGACGGGAGCGAGAAGCTCCATGTGGGCGTCGTAGAATGAGCGGATCGTACCGATATCCTCCCAGTATCCGTCGAATACGTAGGCGCTGACCTTCATCGACTTGAGCGCATCGGGTATGATCTCGCGCGCGAAATCGATCGACGACAAGTCCTTTCCGAGACATTCCGTGAGCACCCCGGCGCGGAAGACGTAGATCCCCATCGAGCCGAGATAGGGGCGCCTTCGCGCCTCGGTAGCGGTGAGACCGAGCGAGCGCGTATCTGTCCGCATCGAGGCCAGCTCCCTGCCGCGGGGCTTCTCCATGAACTCGGTGATCCAGCCCTTGCTGTCGGCGTGGAGTATCCCCAGGTCAGGCGCTTTCGACGGCGGCACGGGATGCACGGCGATCGTTATGTCGGCCCCTGTCTCCCTGTGATGCTGGACGAATTCCCTGTAGTCCATCCTGTAGAGATGATCGCCGGAAAGTATCAGCACGTCCCTCACCTTGACGTTGTCCAGGTGGGGCATGACCTGTCGCACCGCGTCCGCCGTCCCCTGGAACCAGTCGGACGACGAGAGGGTCTGCTCGGCGGCGAGGACCTCGACGAATCCCCGGCTGAAGGTGTCGAAGCGGTATGTGTTGGAGATGTGCTGGTTGAGCGAGGCCGAGTTGAACTGCGTCAGGACGTATATCCTGTTGATGTCCGAGTTGATGCAATTGCTCACCGGCACGTCGATGAGCCGGTAGTTTCCCGCGAGCGGAACGGCAGGCTTCGACCGGTTACGCGTCAGGGGATAGAGCCTCGTTCCACTGCCTCCTCCGAGCACTACAGCGGTTATATCCTCCATAATCCTCTCCGCGGCGGGACGGCCCCGGGGAATCACCCCCGGGGCTCCTGCCGCCATGTCTACTCCTCGAGATCTATAACGTTGACTTCGCCGAATTCGCTCAGCGGACGGTCGAAGGTAGCTTCATCGCCGACGATGAAGAATGTCATCCTGTCGGGATGCAGGTATTTTCCCGCCGCCGCCCTGACCTCCTCGAGGGTCATGTTCGCGTACCTCTCCATGTCCTTCTCGGGCGTGTCGAGCGGCCTTCCCTCGAACTTCAGCCTGACGAGACGGCGCACCATCCTGCTCTTCGAGTCGTAGTCAAAGACCTGACTATTGACGTACGAATCGATCGCTTTCCCGAACTCTTCCTCCGTCGGGCCCTCGGTGCGCATCTTCTCGATCTGCTCGATCATGATCTGCATCGCCCTGCTGTACTCCTCGCCCTTCGTCTGTGCGTAGGCGTAGAATGCACCGAGGGTGAACGCGTCCGTGCCGAACCTCGAGCCTGACGAGTAGGCCAGTCCCTTTTTCTCCCGCACCTCTGTAACGATCCAGGAGGTGAACGAGCCGCCGCCGAGTATGAAGTTCATGATGTTGATGGCGCAGCGGTCCTCGTTGTTCGAGTTGATGCCGAAATGGCCGAGCATCATGTAGGCCTGGCTGATGTCCTTGTAGGCATAGTTCCAGTTCTCGGCGAATACCGGCTCGACCGCAGGGACCTCGGGAATCGTCGTCTCCGCCGCGTCCCACCCCGCGAAGACCTTTTCGAGCTTCGTTATGATCTCGTCTTTCGTGACGTCGCCGCTGACGCCGAGGATCGCGTTGTTCGGATGGAAATAAGCGGCGTGGAACGCGGTCAGGTCATCCCTCGTAATCGCCTCGATCGATCCGACGGTCGTGTCCCATCCGTATGGATGTCCCTTGTAGATCAGCTTGAAATACTCGCGCCTCGCGATCGCCCTCGGCTTGTCGTTCTTGCGGCGGATCTCCTCGAGCATATCCGCCCGCTTCTTCTCGACCTTGTCCTCGGGATAGACCGGGTTCCTGATCAGGTCGGCCGCGATGGCAAGAACATCGTCGAGATCCTTTTTAAGGCAGTTGATCGCCACGCTCGTGCTGAGATTCCCCCCGTAGACCTCTACGCTCGCCGCGAGGAACTCGAGCTCCTCGTTGAGCTTGTCTGACGGCCAGCTCTCGCTGCCGCCGTTGCGGATGACCCACTGCGCCATCTCGTTCAGGCCGACCTTGCCCTCTTCTGGGAAGTAGGTCGGGAAGAGGATGACGATATCGACTACGGGGACCTCGTGGTCCTCGATGAGGAAACCCTCCATGCCGTTGCCGAAGGCCACGCCGATCACCTCGGGCGACGTTATCTCGATGGGGGGATACTTGAGCTTGCTCGGGTGCTTGCGCTTCCCGGCCAGGAGCGGCGACGCGATGGCCGCCACAAGAGCCGCCGCAAGCAAGGTAAACAGGATCCTGCGTTTCATCACTCGCCCTCCGTCTTTTCTTCCTTGATGAATCCGGTGTCTTTAGCGCGCTGTATCAGCTCTTTCGCGAACTCCATCTGCTCCTGCTCCGACCTGAGAGTCTGGAACTTCTGGAATATCTGCATCTGCTCGTCCTGGGGAAGCGACTGGATGTACTGCATCAGCACTTCTTTGTACTGCTCCATCTCCTCCTCTTCGCTCTTTTCCTCTTCCCCTTCTTCCTTTTCCTCCTCGACCTGGATCCTCCAGCCTACCGTCCGGTTTCTCGCGGTGAAGCTCTTTTCCGAGACCCTCATGACATCCTCGGCCGTTACCTCCTTGATCATGTCGATGTAACGGAACATCGCCCTGTAGTCGCCCATGTATATCTCGCCCATCAGGACGGTGAAGGCGATGCCGAGATTGGAACCGAGCTGCCGCACCTGGTCGGCGTCGATCTGGTTCTTGATCCTCTGAAGCTCCCGCTTATCGACCGGCTCGGTCTTGAGCTTCTCGATCTCGACGTATATCGCCTGCTCGACCTCCTCGAGGGTGTGCGGGTGTCGCGGCTGCGCCGAGACGATCATGAGGTTGTCGTAACGGTCGCCAGGGCCGGTATAGGCCGCGGGCGGCCTGGCGGTGAGCTGCTGCTCCTCGTAGATCGACTTGTACAGGCGGGTCGTGCGCCCGCCCGAGAGGACACTCGTGATCACGTCGAAGACCACCGCGTCGGGATCGGGATACACAGGCTTGTGCCAGCCGATCTTGAGCGCCGGATTAGCGTCGTGCTCGACGACGACCCTGCGTTCGCCCCTCTGCTCAGGTTCGCGCGTCTCGAGAGCATTCGGGGGCTCCTGCGCCTTGATCTTGCCGAAGTACTTCTTCGCCATCTTCCTGACCTGCTCGACATCGACGTCACCGACTATGCAGGCCGTGGCATTGTTCGGCGCGTAGAACTTCGTGTGGTACTCGACGAGCTCCCTGCGGTCGATCGTCCGCACGTCGCTCATCCAGCCGAGGACAGGCCACTTGTACGGGCTGGCGGTGAAGGCGACCGAGTTGAACGCCTCGTCGAGGACGTCGTCGGGGTCGTTGTCGCTGAGCCTTCGCTCCTCCATCACGACGTCTCGCTCGATCCAGAACTCCCTGAAGACGGGGGTGTCCATCCGGTCGGACTCCATCGTCATCCAGAGCTCGATCCTGTTCGAAGGGAGATAGACGAAATAGACGGTGAAATCGTTCGACGTGCCGGCGTTGAGCATGCGGGAACCGTTGTTCATGTAGGTCTCCCACAACTCGTTGTTCACGACGTACTTGCTGCGCTGTTCGTCGACGAGCCGCACTATCTCGCCCCACGTCTCGAGATACTCGAGATAGAGCGCGAGGTAATCCCTCTCGCCCTCCGCGATGAGGTACTTCTGCGATTCGAGATCGCCGGGGAACGATTCCATCGCCCTTATCTTCTCCACGACGAGCCTGTTCTGGAAGTACTTGTCGGTGCCGACCTCCTCATTCTCCCCGTCGGTGAAGGTGGCGAGAACCTCCTTGCGAAACTCCTCGAACTTCACGAAGCGCCACTCGTCGATCGCCTTCCGCAGATCGATCGTCTTCTCGCCGAGCTCGTCGGTCTTCTCGATGTACGGGATCTCCTTCTTGTAATCGGAGGTCCCCATCATCTCCGTGCCCTTGAACATCATGTGTTCGAGCAGGTGGGATATCCCCGTGACGTTAGGCCACTCGTTCGCCGAGCCGACGTTGAAAACGATGGCCATGAAGGCCACCGGCGCCTCGTGCCGCTCGACAACGAGGAATTTCATGCCGTTGTCCAGCTCGAACTCGTTGACCTTGTCCTCCAGCGTGCCCGCAAACGCCGCGGCGGCGAGCAGCAGCGCCGCGAGAACGGCCGCAGCGTGGATCGTTAAGCCCCTGCGTTTCAAGCTCATGCTTCCTCCTCTCTGCAAGTCCGTATCCGGGTCGATTGGAATGGATTTTCGAGAGGAGAATATTAACAGCCGGGAGGGAATCAATCAATCGATTTCGGCGTATACCCCTAAACGACAGGAACCTGGCGCTTGCTGGAGACAGGCCTATGTGCTACCTTGAGCAGGCCGGTGACCGGTACGCGTATGCTGGAAATCGCCCGCAACGCCCCTTGAAAGGACGATAATGCCGAAGGCAGCCTTAAAAACCGTACTGACGTTCGCCGCGGCCCTGTCGGTACTGCAGGGCGCTGCGGCCGCCCAGGGGCCCGCAGCGCACGACCTGCTCTCCGAATACTGGCAGCAGCAGGCCGACTACGACATCCGGTGCACCCTCGACATCGAGGCGAAGATGCTTACCGGAACGGAGAGAATCACTTACAGGAACAACTCCCCCGACTCCCTCAGGCGGTATTACATACATCTATACCCCAACGCATACCGGGACAAGGATTCAAAGCTCTACCAGGATTTCTTCCCCGGCACCTGGGTCTTCCTCAGGGGCCTGCGAGAGGAGAGCAGGGGCTGGATCGAGATCGACTCGATGACCGTGGACGGAGCGGCGGCAGAGTACACGATCGAGGGCACGATTCTCAGCGGCACGTTCTCCCGCCCTCTGCCGCCCGGCGGAACCGTGGTCTTCGGCATGGTCTTCAGGGAGAAGATCCGCAGGCGGATCGGGCGTTCGGGATATATCGGCAACCACTACGACATGGCCCAGTGGTACCCGAAGATCGTTGTATACGACAAGATCGGCTGGCATCCGGACCAGTTCAGGATGGGCGAGTTCTACGGCGAGTTCGGCACTTACGACGTGAGGATAACGCTCCCCGACCAGTACGTGATCGCAGCGACCGGCCTTCCCATCGAGGGCGACCCCGGATGGACCCTCAACGAGAAACCGAAACACAAGAGCAGACGCAGAGGGGGCCACCCCGGCGGCCACCCCGGCAAGTCTCCCCAGGCCGACGTCGGCGGGATGAAACGCGGCCGGGACGACGCCGACCTGTCGATGTCGCTTAAAACGGTCCATTTCCGGGCCGTCGACGTTCACGATTTCGCCTGGTGTGCCGATCCCCTGTACGTCGTCGAGGAGACGCAGGTCGGCGACTACTCGATAAGGAGCTTCTACCGCCAGTGGAACCGCGCGTGGGCCGACTCGGTCCTCGCCCGCACGGTGAGCACGATGAAGTGGCTCGAGGGTCTCATAGGGCCCTACGAGTGGCCGCAGATCAGCATCGTCGCCTCACCCCCCCGCGGCGGGATGGAATACCCGATGCTCGCCATGAACGGACACGTGAGCGAGACTCTCGTTCTTCACGAGGTCGGGCACAGTTACTTCTACGGCATCCTGGCCAACAACGAACGGGCGGAAGCGTGGCTGGACGAGGGGCTGACGACGTTTCAAACCGACTGGTATCTCACCGAACGCTACGGGGAGTACGGAAACACGGA
>JAUWMD010000208.1 GCA_030613345.1 Candidatus Krumholzibacteriota bacterium | reverse complement strand
AGACCTCGGCCAGACCGACTGTCCTGATCACTGTTCCTTCCTTGATGATGCATGCCCTTTCGCAGAGAGCTTCCATATCGGGAAGAATATGCGATGAGAAGAAGATCGTCTTTCCCCTGCCCTTCAGATCGAGAAGGATATCCTTTACCATCTTCCTGCCGATCGGATCGAGACCGGAGAATGGCTCGTCGAGGATCAGGAGATCGGGTTTGTGGAGGATCGCCTGCGCGAGTCCCGCCCTCTGGAGCATCCCCTTCGAGAATCCCTTAGTCCTCCTGTTCGCGTGCTCCTCGAGCCCGACGAGCGAGACGGCCTCGCGGACCCTCGATGCGGCCATATTCGCCGGCACACCGCTCAGATCGGAGCAGAACCTGAGAAACTCGCTCAGAGTCAGGTGAGGATAGATGTAGGGATTCTCGGGAAGATACCCGACCCTCCTTATGACCGACCTGTCGGCGAGAGGTTTCCCGAATATCTGAACCGAGCCTGAATCAGGCCTGAGCAGGCCGAGGATTATCTTTATGGTGGTCGTCTTGCCCGCGCCGTTCGGGCCGAGAAATCCGAGTATCTCGCCGGCGCCCGCCGAGAACGAGACGTCGTGAAGGACCTCGCGCGAGGCAAACGACATATCCCCGCGGAACGATTTCTTCACCCCGTCGACCTGTAGAACTTCCATTATACTGCCCCTCTGTATCCGTTTTTCCGCCTGCAGCCCGCCTGAGGGCCGCAAACCGGCAGAAAACGTACCACCGGTTGCCCTGTAACCGGACATCCGGGCCCTGAATATCCTTCTTCTGTAACGGGTTGCAGATTCCGTACCGGCCGGGCACAAAGAAAGGGGCGGCCCGCGTGAGCCGCCCCTTGATCGACTTGTTGTCTATTAGACTCTACTGACCGGAGGTCAGCGTGATAACGGTGACACCGTTGTCCTTACCGCAACCGGTGATCGAATAGCCAATGTTGACGGCATTCACGACTACAGGCAGGTAGCCCGTCTGGCCGGAAGTCGCAGCAGGGCCATCGATGGGCTCACTAGGGATCTTGGTGAACGGATTGTCGAGAAGTACTCCGCCGGGGAGCATAGCGGTGATCGTGTCACCGTTCGGAGCGGCATCGACACCGATGTTACCCGCGTAAACGCCATCGTTCTGGACCGCGAAGTCCTCTGCGGCGAGCTGCACGGTGTGGCAGTTCGACTTGACTGAGGCTTCCTTGGCCCTCGCCTGCATGTTGATGAAGTTCGGGATAGCGATAGCAGCGAGGATACCGATGATGACCACGACGATCATCAGCTCGATAAGGGTGAAACCCTTGTTATTCATCTTGCACCTCCCAGGTACAATCTGTCGAAGCCCTGGGGCTTCGGTCCATCGGTCTTACGGCCCGTGAGAGCCGTTGATCTCGTCCTATTGCCCCGCCATCGGATTCCGGGGCTCGGCTGATTTTATTTGCATCATCCGTGCCAACCGAAGGAGAAGATCGATCTTGTCCAATCGGTTGATTTACAGGGACTTGCGGCCTCCTCCCACGCCCTGTAAACGGGCCTTGACATGTATAATTGCCCGGTTCCGTTTCAGTTTGCAAGAATTCACCTGTTTCACCGGCAGTCCCTCAAATCGCCTTCAGGTCCTCATCATCTCGCGCTCGAGGCCGTATCTCTGGATCTTCCTGTAAAGAGTCGAGGCATTTATACCGAGTATCGAGCTGGCCTTTTTCTTCTGCCAGTTCGTCTCCTCGAGGACCGAGATGAGGTACTCCTTCTCCAGTTCCTCGAGTGTCATCTGCGCCGTATCCATGTTGAGGCTGCGTCTGCTGCCGGTCCTGGTCCTGACCTTGTCGGGAAGGTCCCCGACTTCGACCCGGTCGCCTTCCTGGAGGATGACGGCCCTTTCCATGATGTTCTCGAGCTCGCGGACGTTGCCGGGGAAATCGTATTCGACGAGGAGACTGATCGCCTCCTTCGATATCATCTTCTTCTCTCCCATCTTGGCGGACACCTTCTCGAGGAAATACTCGATGAGAAGGGGGATATCGTCGCGCCTCTGGCGCAGCGGCGGGATAACTATGGGGATCACGTTGAGCCTGTAATAGAGATCGGCCCTGAAGGAGGCCTCCTCGACCGCCCTCTCCAGATCGGCGTTTGTGGCGGCGATCAGCCGCGCGTTGATCTTTATCGGCGAGATCCCTCCGACGGGGATGATCTCGCGTTCCTGCAGGACTCTGAGCAGTTTGACCTGGATCGCCGGCGAGGTCTCGCCGACCTCGTCGAGGAAAAAGGTCCCCCCGCTGGCGACCTTGAAGAGGCCGTCCTTGTCCCTGATCGCGCCTGTGAAGCTCCCCTTTACGTGCCCGAACAGCTCGCTCTCGAGGAGGCTTTCCGGAAGGGCGCCACAGTTGATCGATACGAACGGACTTCCTGCACGCACCGACCTGTAATGTATCGCCCTCGCGATGAGCTCCTTGCCCGTTCCGCTCTCCCCGCATACGAGGATCGTGCTGTCGGTGTCGGCCACCTTGTCGACGAGGGCAAACACCTTCTGGATCCCCTCGCTCTTGCCTATGATCTCCTTGAAATCGTCCTTGCACCTGAGCTGCTTCTTGAGGAAGGTGTTCTCGCTCTTCACGCGGTGGACATCGAGCGCGTTGCGGATCACCATCTTGATCTGGTCGTTCCTCGCAGCCCGTTTTATCAGATAGTGGAAGGCTCCTCTGTTGAGGGCCTCGATAGCCGTCTTCTGCGAAGCGTAGGCCGTCATGATTATAACGGGGATACTCGGATCGATCTCCTTGATCGCGGAAAGCAGCTCTATCCCGTCCATCCCCTCCATCCGGATATCTGTGATCACGACGTCGTAGTTCGAGTCCTTGACCTCGCTGACGGCCTTGTTGCCGTTTGAGGCGGTCTTCACCTTGTACCCTTCCTTTTTAAGCATGATCGAAAGGTACTGGCACATACTCTTCTCGTCGTCGACTATCAGGATCTTTTCACCCGCCATTTAACAGTAACCCCCCGTTTTAGCGATGCGGCCCTCCGCCGGTGGCGGATCAGACCATCGCGAACTCTTCCTCGATTATCATCTCTTCTTCGGTTTCTTCGGTCTCACAGCGCCGGACGGGCAGGATGACGATGAACTCCGTCCCCCCGTCGTCCGAACTGCGGACATCTATGAGACCGGAATGGCTCTCGACTATGCGTGCGGCGATCGCGAGGCCCAGTCCGGTTCCTCCCTCTCTCGTGGTAAAAAACGGTTCGAAGACGTGCGGAAGCACCTCCTCGGGAATGGCAGGTCCGTCGTTGTGGAAGCGGACCTCGATGCATTCCTCGTCGGTCCTGTCCTCGGAAAGCCGGCCTAGCACCCTGCTCACCGAGAGCGTCAGCTTTCCGCCGCATCTCATCGCCTCGCAAGCGTTGTTGCCAAGATTGAGGAATACCTGGCGGATCTGCTCCTCGTCGGCATATATCCTCGAACCCTCCGGGTCGCTCTCGATCGTGATCTCCACCCTCTCCCCCAAAGGAGTCGCGTTCCTCAGAAGCATCGCGATCTCGCCGAGACATCTGTCGATGTTCGACGGCAGAAACGAAGGCTTGCGGAGCCTCGCGTACTCGAGAAAATCGGAAATGATCCTGTCGAGCCTCTCCGATTCCCTTATGATGAGATCCATCAACTCGGCGTTGTCGCCGGAAAGCCCCTCTATCTCGCCCTTGAGCATCTCGATCGATCCACTGATAGACGCCAGCGGAGCCCGGATCTCGTGCGCGATAGCTGCGGACAACTCACCCACGGCGGCCATACGGTCCGCCTGCCGGATCCTCTCGCGCATCTCCTTGACCTCCGAAAGGTCCTGGAAGATCGCGATGACTCCCTTTATTTCATCCTGTTCGTCATTGAGAAGCGATATGCTTATTCCAAGCTGCACCAGCGTACCGCCCGCACTTACAACGTCTATCTCGTGGCGCTGCCTCGGCATCCCGCTACGCAGCGCGAGCGATAGTTCTTCGGCGAGAACGGGCATATGAGGGAAGGCGTCGGTGACCGGCACCCCCTCGAATCCCATGCTTCTGTCGAGTCCGAGTATCGATTCCGCCGCCGGATTCACCGTGAGTACGGAACCATCCGGATCGGTCACAATCAGTCCGCTGCTCATGTTCTTCAGGATGCTGTCCGTGTCGAGCCTGATCTGCCTGATTTCCTTTTCCTTGTCGGCGATCTCCTCGTGTTTGTTCTGGAGACGGTAAGAGACGTACCCGCTGACCAGGCCGGTAAAGACGAAGACCGCCATATGGAGGTAGCCTCGCAGGATAGTCCTGGCTATGCCCCTCGAAGATACATCGGCGACCCATCCCCCGCCTACCGGGTCGACGTACCCGCCGATCTCGAGAAGTATGTATGTGATGTAGGCCGAGGTCGCCAGGAGGGCCGTTACCAGCCCGCCGGACACCTTGAAGTACTCGCCGCCCACTATTATCGGCAGGATATAGAGAATGGAGAAGAACGAGCCCGAGCCGCCGCTGAAGTGGGCGAGCATCGTGAGCACCACTATGTCCACCGCGACAAGGACACGGACGATGACCTTCAGGTCGACACCCGCCCTGAAAGTCAGGTATATGGCGCCGGCGCTGAGATAGATCACCCCGAGGAGCCCGTACATCGCAGCCACCGAGAGTGTCCGGTCCTCCATCTGCAGCACCATGATCGCCGCTCCGACCATCAGGGGCGAGACGACGAGCCGCAGGTAGACCAGCCTCCTGGCACTGGACTCGTCAGAATGAGAGAGTG
>JAUWMD010000060.1 GCA_030613345.1 Candidatus Krumholzibacteriota bacterium | reverse complement strand
GTGCGAATGATGTGCCTCGAGAAAAGAGAAGGAATGCCTGCAACCGAAGAAGAGATAGAGGAGGCGCTGGCGGAGGGAATCGTTATCCACGACGGGATCGGGCCGGTGAGATTCCGCGAGAGCGCCGGCAAGGTCTCCGGTGTCGAGACAATACGCTGCATCAGCATTTTCGACGAAGATGGCAGGTTCTCGCCGAAATTCGATAAAAATGCAAAGGGTTTTCTCGAAGCGGACACGGTCTTCGTCTCGATCGGCCAGTTCTCAGAGACCTCGGCATTCGTGGACTGTGGAATAGAAGTTAACAGCAACAATACTATCAAGGCCGACGCGGGAAGCCTGATGACATGCCTCGAAGGAGTGTTCGCCGGTGGGGAAGCAGTCACAGGTCCTTCGATGATCGTCGAAGCGGTGGCGTACGGGAAACGCGCGGCGTGGTATATCGACAAGTATCTACGGGGCGAACCGTACAGCAACGTGGAATACCCCGGTTCCCTGCCCGTTGTCGACAGGGAAGAGGTGCTCGCCCGTCAGGTCGAGTATCCGGGGGATACTGTAGAGCCGGGAGAGCTGCTGGCGCCGGGGAGGCTGTCCGGATTCGACGAGGTGCAGCTGCCGCTCGATGAGGACGAGGCGTTCGCATCTGCTGCCAACTGCCTCAACTGCGGGATCTGCAGCGAGTGCCATGAGTGCGTAAACATCTGTCCTGCAGACGCGATCGACCTCTACATGAGGGAAGAGATCAAGGAATTCGAAGTAGGTTCCGTAATCGTATCTACCGGATTCAGGCTATTCCCCGGAGAGATACACGAACGTTACGGGTACGCCAGTGCGGCAAATGTCATCACGGCGATGCAGATGGACAGACTCGTTGCCCCGACGAGGCCGTACGATCACGTGTTGAGGCCTTCCGACGGCAAGGTCCCCGACAATATTGCGTACATACTATGTGTTGGCTCGAGGGACCGGTCACTGGGCAACCCGATCTGTTCGAGGGTGTGCTGCATGTATTCGATCAAACAGGCCCAGCTGATCCTCGGAGCGCTCCCGATCGCCGATGTAACGATCTACTTCATCGACATCAGGGCTTTCGGCAAGGGATATGACGAGTTCTACGAGCAGACGAAGGCGATGGGTGTGAGCTTTGTAAAGGGAAAGGTCGCACAGATAGACGAGAAGGACGACGGCAATCTCATACTGAGGTACGAGGATATTGACGCGGGGGGAGCAATAAAGAAGGCGGAGCACGATCTCGTCGTGCTGTCTACAGGCTTCATCCCCAATCCCGATTACACCCGTTTCTTCGAGGGCGCCGGGCTCGAGTCTGATGATATGCGCTACGTCAGTGAGCCCGAGGAGTACAGGAACCCGGGGAGGACGTCGATCGAGGGCGTTTTTGTCGCAGGAGCCGCGACCGGCCCTATGGATATCCCGGACACGATCCTGCATTCGGGCGCCGCGGCAGCGCAGGCCGCTTCGTATATAGAGAAGATGAAAGGCCGAAAATGAGCGAGCGAAAGGTCGGCGTATACATCTGTCACTGCGGAGGGAACATCTCCGATTACGTCGATGTCGAGAGGGTAAAGGCCGCGGTCGAGGAAGAACTCGGCGTTACCGTTTCGAGGACGACTATGTTTACCTGCTCAGACGCCTCGCAGACGGAGATGATCGAGGATATAAAGGAGCAGGGACTCGACGGTATTGTCGTCGCCTCGTGCTCGCCGAAGCTCCACCTGACCACCTTCAGGGGAGTTGCCGAGAGGGGAGGCCTCAATCCGTTCCAGTACGTTCAGGTCAATATCCGCGAGCAGTGCTCGTGGGCCCATTCGGACGACCGGGATGGGGCCACCGAAAAGGCGATAGGCCTCGTCAAGGGCGGTCTGGAGAAGGTCAAGCTGACCGAGGCGTTAGAGCCGATAAGGGTAACCTCGGTCAAGAGCGTACTCGTTCTCGGAGCCGGTGTGGCCGGGATGCGTGCGGCGCTCGAGATGGCCGATCTCGGCGTCGAGGTCTTCCTCGTCGAGAGGGATCATTTCATCGGCGGCGAGGTGGCGAAACTCGGGAAGATGTATCCGTCGGGAAGGAAAGGCGGAGAGGTTACCGCGGAACTGTACGACGATATCAGGAAAAGAACGAACATACACTTCTTCACCGGCGCGGAGATGACGTCGAAAGAAGGTTACATAGGAAACTTCAAGGTGCGTGTCAGGGTCAGGCCCAGGTTCGTCACCGGGACGGAAGGCGATTTCGAGAGGGCCGAGCGGGAGTGCCCCGTCGAAGTCCCGAACAAGCTGCACAGGGGGCTGAAGACGCGCAAGGCGATCTACTTCCCTGGCGGATCGGCCAGGCCGGAGAGATGGGCGATAGACGCGGAGGCCTGCACGATGTGCGGGCGCTGCGCCGAGATCTGCCCCGGATCGATAGATCTTGACCAGATGGAAGAATTCATGATGCTCGATGCCGGAGCTATCATCACGGCAACGGGCTTTGACAACTATTCACCTTCGGAAGGTGAGTTCGGGTTCGGCACCGGCGGCGTGGTGACCCTCCCTCAGTTCGAGAGTATGATAGAAAATACTGGTAGCAGGCTCGAATTCGGGGGACGGGAGATCCGCGACGTGGTTTTCATATACTGCGTCGGCAGCAGGCAAGGCAGAGAGATAGACAACGCAAACCGATACTGCAGCCGTTTTTGTTGCAACGCCGCCGTCGGGGCCGCTCTTAACGCATCCGAGAAGATCGAAGGTCTGAGGACCTGGCACCTGTACAGGGACATCAGGACGTACGGGAAGTTCGAGCTTCTCTACGAACAGGCTTCGGCGGGAGGGGCGGTCTTCTGCCGTTTCGACCCGAAGTCGCCACCGGAAGTCGTGGACGAGGGCGACAGTCTGCTTGTTATAGTCAACGACCTGCTCACAGGCGGCGACGAGATCGGTATCGGAGCCGATCTCGTGGTGCTTGTCACCGGTATGGAGCCTGCTCAGAACGAGGAGCTTACTTCCATCCTTCGCCTGCCGATCGGCGAAGACGGATTCTACAACGAGATACATGCCAAGCTTCGGCCAGTAGAGACCGTTATCGACGGGGTATACATCAGTGGCTGCAGCCAGGGGCCGAAGAACTCTACGGAAAGTATCTCATCGTCACTGTCCTGCGTAGCAAAGGCCGCCGCTCTCCTGGTGAAGGGCTACGTCGATCTTCAGCCGTTCATCGCATACGTGGAGGCAGATCTCTGCAAGTGGTGCGGCGAGTGCGAGAAGGCGTGCCCATATTCGGCGATAGAGAAGACCGTTGTCGATGCAAGGGAAGTGGCCGTAGTCAGAGACGTGCTTTGCAAGGGATGCGGAGCATGCCTGCCCGTCTGCCCGTACAACGCCACTCAACTCAAGGGATTCACAGACACCCAGATCAAGTCGATGATAGAGGCTTTCGCCGCGGAGGCATCGAGTGTCTGACACGATAGATGAAAGATTTCCCGAGTCGAAGCTCTACGCCGGACGCCGCCGCGAGGTAGCGAGGCGCGAGCCCGGCATGAGGAGAAAGATACTCGAAGCGCTGGAATACGGGCCGAAGACCGTTCCAGAGATCGCCGAGGCGACCGGCCTGCCTTCGAGAGACATCCTCTGGTGGGTCATGGGATGTGTGAGGTACAACTTCGTTGAGCCCACGGGAGAGATGACGTCCGAGGGTTATCACAAATACGGCATTGTTGGGAGAGACGAGTAATGGACAGGGTCGATCCGCGCATAGCAGAGGAGATGAAGAAGCTCGGCGCTTTGGATCTCGCCGCCTGCTACAGCTGTGGTCATTGCAGCGCGCTGTGCCCTCTCTGCGAGAGCGATATCTCGTTCCCGAGGAGGATGATCAGGTACTCGATGCTCGGCCTCGAGGACCGCATCCTCGCCTCTCCGGAGCCATGGATGTGCTACTACTGCGGTGAGTGCAGCGAGTCCTGCCCGAGGCAGGCCGACCCGGGAAGCCTCATGATGGCGATGCGCAGGTTCGTCACGAGGCGGTATACTCTAGGAAAGATCGCAGACGTCTTCTACTCGGCCTTTTCATCGGTGATAACCTGGGTCGTCCTCAGCGCCCTGGCCGTTTTCTGGATCGTTCTCTCATACGACAGCGGGTTGAACATGGAAGAGGTCGATTTTCTCTCCTTCATACATCTCGAGCCGATACATAACGCCGGCATCGCCCTGACGGCATTTATCGCGCTGGCGATGATTCTCAACCTCTCGGTAATGGTCCGGGCGGTAAAAAGAGGATTCAGGGCGGAGAAGACCGGTTTCAGGGACCTGGCGAAGGCCGCGGCCTTCGCTATAGGCGAATCGGCTACCCAGCAGAGGTTCGACCTGTGCGCGGGGGACAGGGTGAAACGATGGGCACATCTTGCCATCTCGTGGGGTTTCGCCGGGATGTTTCTCGCGACGGCGCTCGTAATGGGGATTGATTACGAGATCCTCGGCATCAGCCGGACGATTCCGTTCGCATTCGGCTCGGTATTCGGCGCACTGACGGTGGCCGGTACCGGCTGGTTCCTCGTACAGAGGATCAGCAAGAACGGTGAGTCGATGAAATATTCGCACCTGAGCGACTGGATGTTCCTCATACTCATATTCGCGTCGGTCCTGACCGGATACGTAATGGTGATGTTCAAATACCTCAATATGCCGATGGCGGCCTACATTTCGTTTGCCGTTCATCTCGTGGCGGTCTTCGACCTGCTCGTATCGTTTCCGTTCACGAAATTCGCACATATGGTTTACAGGCCCCTGGCGCTCTGGCTCTCGGGGCTCAAATAATTTCTCATGTCGGATTCGATCTTTCTCTATCAAGGAGGCAGAAATGTCTGAAGTCAACATTCCAGAAAAGGTCAGTCTCATCGTCTTCAGCGGTGATATGGACAAGGTGATGGGGGCTTTCATCATTGCAAACGGCGCGTCGGCGTTCGATATGGAAGTGACGATGTTCTTCACTTTCTGGGGGCTAAAGTGCATCCAGAAGGGTAATCTCACGGGTAAAAGTTTCTTCGGAAGGATGCTCGGTATGATGAACCGTGGCGGAGCCGACAGGATCGGACCATCGAAGTTCAATTTCGGTGGTATGGGACGCTGGATGTTCAAGAAGATGATGAATGCCCAGAACGTGACCCCGCTTCCGAAACTGATCGAGCAGGCGCAGCAGCAGGGCGTCAGATTGATCGCGTGTGAGATGAGCATGAACGTGATGGAGATCGCGAAAGAAGACCTCATCGATGGAGTGGGTATCGGTGGCGTCGGCTCGTACCTGGCCGAGGCTTCAGAATCGAAGATCCAGCTTTTCATCTGATCGGGGATTACGGATGACGAGAGTGAGTAAGATCGAGCTCGAGTTTCATCCGCTCAAGGACGAGCGTTGGGACGCTTTCGTGAAGCTCTTCGGAAAGAGTGGCGCCTGCGGGGGGTGCTGGTGCATGTGGTGGAGGCAGACGGCTAAGGAATACGAGGCTTCCAAGGGGGAGAAGAACCGCGGTAAAATGAAGAAGCTCATCGGCTCGGGGGAGATCCCCGGGCTGCTTGCGTATCATGACGGCGAGCCGGTCGGCTGGTGTGCCGTGGCTCCCCGTGCTGACTATCCTCGTCTTTCCAGGTCCAGGATCCTCAAACCCGTTGATGACAAACCCGTCTGGTCGATAGTATGCTTGTTCGTGGCGAGGAGTTACCGCAACATGGGCGTTTCGAGCGCCCTGATCGGAGCGGCCGTGGACTTTGTCCGAGGACGCGGAGGCAGGACCGTAGAGGCCTATCCGGTGGAGCCGAAGAAGGACCGTATGCCCGATGTGTTCGCCTTTCATGGACTTGCCGTATCGTTCTCGCGGGCAGGATTCAACGAGGTAGCGAGACGATCGGAGACGAGACCGGTCATGCGATACGAGATCGAGATCTGATGGGGGATATTGGGCCGACAGGACAGAGTCCCTTCCCGAGCAGTATGAATATTTCAAATTATCCTGAAAAATACGTCAACAATAATTGACATAACCGGATGCTCAGGATAGACTGGATTTCAAGCGGCACCTTACCAAGGCTGCAAATATATAACTATTGGTGTTAACGGTCATCGGCATTTCTGCCGGGGGGCAGTATATGGCAATTGGTAATTCGAAAAGCAAGACAGGGATCAGCGAGAGGGAGATCGAGGAGCTTCGTAACAGGATCGCCCTCCTGGAGGGAGAACTCGCCGTAAGGGACGGTCTTGAGGTGCTGGCTGGCGGGATAGCCCACGATTTCAACAATCTTCTGACGGTTATACTGAACAATATATCGCTCATGAAACTTGAGACCGCTCAGGGAAGCGGACGAATGATCGGTCTCGAGGAGATGGAGAAAGCCACACTGAAGGCACGGGATCTCGCCTGGAGGCTGCTCAATATAGCGGGCAACGGATCTCCCCCGCCTGCGGAGGAAGAGAGTGAAGCCGCGGGTGAACCTGCTCTTGAAGGTCTGATGGGAACTGGAAGGGTCCTGATGGTCGACGACGAAGAGACTGTAAGGACCAGTACCGGTGCAGCACTCACCAGGCTGGGGTACAGTGTGGTCCTCGCTGAGAACGGGTCGAAGGCGATAGAGATCTTCTATCAGTCCGCCGACGAGGGAAGGCCGTTCGACGCGGTCATACTGGATCTTACCGTCCATGGAGGCAGCGGGGGCAAGGAGACCCTATCGAGTCTCAAGCGGATCAACCCCGAAGTCAGGGCCGTTGTATCAAGCGGGTATGCCAATGACTCGGTGATGACTGATTACGCGGAATTCGGTTTTTCAGGGAAGCTTGCCAAGCCGTATACGATGGAAGACCTCGGGCGCGTTATGAAAGCAGTTCTCGAAGATACCGGGAACAAGGCCTGATCACACCACACACATTTAAAGGTGTGGACATCGAACGTCCCATCTGATAACATCTTAGACCATCAGTGAAGGGATGCCTGGACGTATGTCAACACGGAGGTGGAGAGATCGATTTCGGACTGAGTGAAGAACAGAGATTGCTGCGTCACAGTATCAGGGAGTTTGCCGAGAAAGAGATCGGTCCGAGGGCGCAGGAACTTGACGAGAAGGAAGAGTTCTCGATCGAGCTGACGAAGAATATGGCCGGGCTCGGCCTGTTCGGGATCTTCGTGTCAGAAGAATACGGTGGATCCGGAATGGGCTATCTCTCTTACATCATCGCTATCGAAGAGCTTGCCAGGATCGACGGTTCGCAGGCGGCGACGGTCGCTGCCGGGAATTCACTCGGTATCGGACCGATATACTACTACGGCAACGAGGAGCAGAAGAAAGAATGGCTTCCGCGGCTCTGCAGCGGGGAGATCCTCGCATCATTCGGGCTTACCGAGCCGGACGCAGGCTCCGACGCGGGCGCGAGCAAGACAACGGCCGAACTCAAGGACGGCGAATGGGTAATCAACGGCAGCAAGATATTCATCACCAACTCAACGAGCGAGATGACCGCAGTATGCATTGTCCAGTGTGTAACTGGCAAGAGGGCGGACGGAAAGAAGGAGATGTCCTGCATCCTCGCTAAAAACGGGACGCCGGGATTCGAGGCCAGGAAGATGACGGGGAAAATGATGTGGAGGGCTTCAGACACCGGCGAGCTCTTTTTCGACAATTGCCGCGTTCCTGAGAAGAACCTCCTTGGCAGCAGGGGCGAGGGCTTTCATCAGATGCTCGAGACCCTGGACAATGGGAGGCTCGCTATCGCTGCCATGGGACTCGGCGGAGCGCAGGGCGCGTTCGAACTGGCTCTGAGGTATTCCAGGGAGAGGGAACAGTTCGGAGCGAAGATCTGCACTTTCCAGGCAAACGCCTTCAAACTGGCCGATATGGCCACATCGATAGAAGCTGCACGCAACCTCCTGTACAAGGCCTGCCGCCTGAAGGATGCGGGGCAGCCGTTCTCAAAGGAAGCCGCCATGTCGAAGCTCTACTGTTCGGAGACGATGGGACGTGTCGTCGACGAGGCGGTGCAGATATTCGGCGGCTACGGTCTGATGCGTGAATACGATATCGAGCGGTTCTACCGGGACTACAAACTGCTCACGATAGGCGAAGGCACTTCTGAAGTGCAGCGAATTGTAATATCAAGATTGATAGGATGTTATGACGAATAGATTAAGTTTATTCTAGGCTATGTGCCGTCCCTGTAAGGAGAAGGCCGCCGGTTCCGACCGGTGGCCTGACCTTTTTCGGTGTAGAAGGGTGTAATCAGTCCTTGTTAAGCTCCGGGATGTTCTCGTATAGATTCAATGCCTCGGGATTCTTCAAAGCATCCTGATTCCGGACCTCCTGTCCGTGGATGATCTTCTTTACGGCGATCTCGACCTTCTTCATGTTGATCGTGTACGGGATGTCGCCGATCGTGATTATCTTTTTAGGTACATGACGGGGTGAGGCGTTCTTCCTGATCGTACTGCGTATCGTGTTCTGGAGTTCCTCGGTAAGCTCCTCGCCGGGGGACATCTTAACGAAGAGGATGACCCTCACGTCGTCTTTCCATTTCTGGCCGATCACGAGACTATCGGCGACTTCCTCTATCGACGCCATCAGTCTGTATATCTCTGCTGTGCCGATTCGTACACCGCCGGGATTCAGGGTCGCGTCAGACCTGCCGTAGACTATCACGCCGCTGTGCTCCGTTACCTCGATGTAGTCTCCGTGCCGCCAGACACCGGGGTAGATGTCGAAATAGGCCCTGTGGTATTTATTACCGTCAGGGTCGTTCCAGAAGTAGATCGGCATCGAGGGAAACGGAGAGATGCATACGAGCTCGCCCTGCTCGCCTATCACCGGATCGCCGTCGATATCGAAAGCATGGACGTTCATTCCCAGGCACCTGCACTGAAGCTCTCCTGACCATACCGCTCCCATCGGATTACCCGCCGCAAAGCAGCCGTTGAGATCGGAGCCTCCGGAAATCGACGAAAGACAGAGGTCTTTCTTGATGTGCCTGTAGACGTACTCGAACTCGCCGGCGTGCAGCGGGGATCCCGTAGAGAGTATCGCCTTGAGAGAAGAGAGGTCGAAACTCTCCTTTGGTTTTAATCCAACCTGCTCCAGTGCAGTGATGTACCTCGCGCTCGTTCCGAATATGGTCATGCCCACATCCTCGGCGAGTCTGAACAGCACATCCGGCTTGGGGAAAAAGGGTGAGCCGTCGAAAAGGACCACCGTCGCGCCGAGGGCGAGAGAACTTGTGAGCCAGTTCCACATCATCCACCCGCACGTGGTGAAGTAGAAGATCCGGTCCTCACGCTTGACGTCGGTGTGCAGCGAGAGTTCCTTCATATGATGGATGAGGATCCCGCCAGCGCTCTGAATCATGCACTTCGGCAGGCCGGTTGTCCCGGACGAGTACATTATGTAGAGGGGATGCTCAAACGGCAGCTGCTCGAACTCGATTTCGAGCCCCTCTTTCTTCGAAATAAAATCATCGTACAATACGGCGTTCGGCAGCGGCGAGATATCGGGAGATTTCTCTGTATAGGGAATAACTATCACCTTCTCAACGGATGGAAGGTCCTTGAGGATCTCCGAGATCCTCTCGATCGAGTTGAACGGCTTGCTGTTGTACCAGTACCCGTTCGCCGTGAATATCAGTTTCGGCTCGATCTGTCCGAACCTGTCGAGGACACCCTTGATCCCGAAATCGGGCGAGCAGGAAGACCAGAGGGCGCCTATGCTCGCGGAGGCGAGCATGGCGATGATCGCCTCGGGCATGTTCGGCATGAAGCCCGCGATGCGGTCCCCCCGCGTGATGCCCATCTCTCTCATTGACAGCGCGAGGGCTGCGACTCTGTCGTACAGCTGGGTGTAGGTGAGAGTACAGCCTCCGTTCTTCTCGCTCCTGAATATGATAGCCTGGTGGTCATCCCTGTACCGGAGCAGATTCTCGGCAAAGTTGAGTTTGGCTCCGGGAAACCATTTCGCGCCGGGCATCCTGTCGCCGTCCTCAAGAACGGAGTCGTATTTTCGGGAATGGATGATATCCATGAAGTCCCAGATCATCTCCCAGAGCTCGGGGATGTTATCGACGGACCACTGCCAGAGCTCGTCGTAATTGCTGAAAGCCGTTCCATGCCGCTCGTTGATCTCCGTCATGAAACGGTACATGTTCGTCTTCCTGATTCTTTCCTGGGAAGGTGTCCAGAGAGGTCCGCTCATCCTCCATTCCTTTCGGTGTATGTTTTATTTAACGATTGCTGATTATGACGACTATGGGTATTTTCCGTCAATTTAATTCAATCCCTATGTTTTGGAGTGATAGAAGTGGCAGTCTGTGATAGATTCTGCAGAACAGACGATCAATATCCTCAGTCAGGCCGCACACTATACTTCCACGCGACTTCCACGTGTCCGGGAAGGGAGACGAAATTGAGAAAGATTGCCATTACCTCCTCCCTGGTCTTATTCGTGTTCATCCTGCTTTTCATCACAACGAAAGGTTCATTGGCTGAGCCGGTGTCGCCGGAAAAGCACTTCGGATTCAGGCCGGGTGCTGACGGCAAGCTCATTGACTACCCGCAACTGATAGAATACTTGATGATGCTCGATGAAGCATCGCCGCACCTTCTAATGAAAGAGGCTGGCGAGTCGCCGCTCGGCAGGAAGATGTACATCCTGTTCATCTCATCTGTGGAAAACATCGCCGGTCTCGAAGGACTGCGCGATATAAACGAGAGGATTGCCCTCGATCCTGAGATCCCGGACAGCGAGAGAGAAATCCTCATCGAAAAGGGCAGAGTGTTCTTCCTCGCGACATTGTCCATGCATTCCGGAGAGGTCGGCCCTTCGCAGGCGCTGCCGATTATCGCCTACGATCTGATAACGAGTGAGGATACGGAAGTGCTCCAGTGGATGAGCGATGTAGTCTATATGGCCACGCCCTGCCACAACCCCGATGGCATGGACATGACGGTCGAGCATTACAGGAAATACCACGGGACGAAGTATGACGGCGCATCGATGCCCGGCCTCTATCACAAGTATGTCGGCCACGACAACAACAGGGACTTCGTGATACTGAGCCAGAAGGACACGAAGGTAATAGCCGCCATTTACAGCACGATATGGTACCCGCAGGTGATGGTCGAAAAGCACCAGATGGGCTCGACGGG